>NZ_JAMYUV010000007.1:0-243711 GCF_040323405.1 Mesorhizobium sp. M0048
ATGCACCGTGCTCTTGGCCGGGATGCGCACATCGCCGGCGAGCTTCCTGATCAGCAGCTCCCTGATCTTCCTGGCGCCCCAGTGCGGCTTGTCGCGCTTGCTCTCGACGATCAGCCGCTCGATCTGCTCGGGCAGTTGGTTGGCATAGCGTACCGGCCGCCGCGAGCGGTCGCAAAGCGCCTCCAACCCCTCTTGCCTGTAGCGGTTGAAGATCTTGTAGCCGGTCTTGCGCGAGATCCCGAACTCCCGGCACACCGCGCTCATGCCTTCTCCGTCGAGCAGGCGAGCCACAAAGCGAAGACGTTCCTCCATCACCGAACACTCTCTCCACGGCATCAACACCTCCCGGCAAAAACCGAAAAGTGTTACCTATGTGTCCGGTACAAATCGTCACCTATGTCTCGGGCCGCTCAGAATAAGTTACTGAAATAACTAGTAAATCATGCATATGTGGTAGCGCCCCCAGACGGCTCCAGCTGGAGCAAGGTCATTTCCAGCTGCAGAGCGCCGGACTTCGCGTCGTTGCCGTCCAGAACCCACTGACCTCGCTTGCAGACGACGTCGCTGCCACTGAACGGGCCATCGAAGCCGCGCCGGGAGATGTGATCCTCGTTGGCCACTCCTGGGGCGGAATGGTGATCACCGAGGGCGGAACGGCGGACAAGGTCAAAGCCTTGGTCTACGTTGCCGCCTTCGCCCTGCCGAAGGGCCAGTCAGTCACCAGCGCTACGGCGGGAAGTCCGCCGGCGCCTTGGACGTCGACCCTGCAGAAGGACAGCGGCGACTTCCTGACCGTACCCCAGGAGGGGCTGGGCAAGTATTTCGCTCAGGACGCGACGCCCGAGGAGGTTGCGGTTCTCGCGGCGACGCAGCAGCCATCGGCGGCCCGTCTCTTCGACGAACGGCTGACCCGGGCGGCGTCCGAGACCAAGCCCAGTTGGTTCGTGGTTGCGAAGGCTGACGGTGCGATCCCGCCGGCGTTCGAAGAGTCGATGGCCAAGGCCATCAAAGCGCATATCACCGAGCTCGAGGGCAATCACTTGATCATGTTGACCAAACCTCGTTCGGTCGCAGACGTGATCATCGACGCTGCAAAATCGGTGCGGTAGCTGTGACGGCGATGTCTCGATAGCGGTGGCAGCGCGCCTAGTGTGCGCTGGCGCCCTCTCGTGACCATCCAGCGACGCTTGCCGCGGGTCAAACTTAGCTATCCACATGCCATTGTGCGCCAAGGCCCGACACGGTGACTTACGGGCCCCTAGCGCGACTAATTCCGCTATGAAGGGACCCTGTCGATTTCAGTTCGTTGCTAGGTCTTTTGGTTCAATAGGTCCGCCAGCAAGTGCCTGCTTGGAACTACGGGCCAAGAGCGAGGGAGGGGGTTCGTTTCTTTCACTCCAAGGCGCCAGCAGGCGAGGTTCTTGTTGCGCAGCTCGTCGGCGTTCTCGGCGACGAACTGGCATGTTCGCTCCAGCGCCTCAATATCGGGATCGGCGCCGACGCGCAGAAGGCCGGCGAGCAGCGCCTGCACCTCAACGGTCAACGGTCACGATCTGCGCGAGATGGCCGTCGAGGAGCGCCGCGAGTTCCTGGGCGTCATCCCGCTGGACATCCGTATCCAGTTCAGCCAGGCGCTGCCGATGCGCTTCGATACCATGCCCTCCAGTCCGGCCTGATCGAGGAATATCACCTGCACGTGAGGCCGTTCGTGCTCGGCAGGGGCAAGCAAGGCCTCCGCTGCAACTGGTGTCGAGCACATTGATCGATCACGATACGGTTCATTTGATCTATGTGTGCCGCGAGACTGAACGATAAGGCGCTTCGGCGCCAACAGGCGAACCAACACGTACGTCCGCAATGGGCCTGATCCCGGACCTTCGCACCGAGGTCTCACATGTCCGCTCGCGTGCTGGGTACCCTAGCAGCGGACGGTCTGCTCGGCCTCATTTCTGCCGCCTCGGACCGCGTGGGTAGTGGAGAAATACGCCCGATTCCATTCATCCGCCCCCGGCTGTCGCAAAAGTTATATAGCGCAAACGATGACATAGGGGTTCTCAGTTTCATCCTGTCGGGCGCAGCATTGCCGCGGTTCGCTTGCCGACAACTATTCCTGCTGGAATTGACAGGGCCAATCTTCAGGCCTCGTCAGGCCAGAAGGCAACTCGGTCCGGGCGTCTCCGCAAGCCATGTTGAGCTGCCACTGGGACAGACCCGCCGAATTGGAAAGGTCGACGCCCTCGATACGGGTCAGAAAGCTGATGTGCCGCGAATAAGCCGTTTTCGGTGAGGGAGGATTCGAACTCCGCGCTTGGAAGAGCGTCCTTCTCGTCTTCACCGTGCATGCCGGTTACGTGGGCGGCCGAGTGCCTTCCGCGCTTCGCCAAACCTGCCGTGGAAAGGCCTTGCCGTTTTTTTCCGGCGGGGCTTTGATCAGATCGCGACTATTAGTGATTTATGCTGAAACTGGTTGCGGAGTCCGGAGTCGGACTTATTTGCGCTGATTAAGAGGCCCCGTGAGCAAAAACGAACTCGGTCACAGCACTGTATTGGCGGTATCCCTCTACCGACTCGAACCGCGACCGTTTCTTAGGTCGCGCCTACCGTTTTGCACGCCCTCCCCTGCCCGGCCGTGGCGGAAGGTTGAACCAGTTGGGCGACTGCTAGGTTCCAGACTGGAGGTAAGGTCGGCTCGCTGAAAGCACGGCAGGTGGCACGCGGCACATGCGCGACAACGGCGGTGGAGGGTTTGAGAGGGCCGGAGCCACGACAGCTTTCGGGAGTTCGAACGATATAGTCGAACGGCCGAAATCGGGGCGCAAAGCTGCCATTCGGCACAAAGATAACAAATAGCATCGGCGATCGGCTGAAGCCGCTCCTTCTCAGTCTGCTGGCGAACCGCGTAACCGGGGCAGATTTCCGGGCGAAGGGGTTTGCAGGCGAGCGCGTTCGTGATTCACCCTATGCGTGACGCTACCACCGACTGATTCGTTTGAAGGCTGTCGCTCGCGGAACTCCGCGGGTTGGTTACTGCGCTGATCGGCGAAGTGCGCGGTCCAAACATGGTTCGAAGTGGTCGATCGCAGGGCCGCGTCGCACGGTGCAGAAGGCCATGCATCGTTGATTATGCGCAAACTGCTATCGCGCGCCTAGTCGGAACTCGCGCATCGAACAGTACATCACATCGTCCGTCCCCAGCGCACCGGCGGCCTCCCGCTCGCAATCCAAATAGACGTCTTTCAGCTGTTTGATTGGCATGTCAGCGTGAGCGAACGCGAGGTCCTGAGCGTCAGAAGCCGACAATGAAGCCGGACTGATTGCGATCAGCACGGTGCCGAGCGTCACAGGCGCGAGGGACTTAACAACTGACATGATCATTTTGAGATCCTCCCCAGCTCCCGTCGGTCAACATCCAGTCCTTGGAGTCGCAGGTGTAGTGCCGTTCGAAGGTCCCGTCCGCGCGCCGCTGCTTGTCGAAACCTCGATGTAAGGCTCGATCGCGCGCTCGTGGACCAGCCAAAGGGGATCTCGGCCGAGGCGTAGCCACTGCCGGCGGCCAACCGTTTCGGGATCGAGGCCGAAGCGATCCTGGTGCGCTCGATCGTCGTGCCGGCCGCGCCTGCCTCCGCATGACGGATGGCGCGGCTTCGCAAATCGCACATGATTTCGTCACGTGAGATGCCGATGTCGCCAAGGACGTCATCGGGTAAACGGCTCAACTGGTCCGTTGCCGACAAGAGAGCTTTTCGCTCGGCGCGGAGGCGTAACCACCTGCGAAATGGACCAATGGCGGCAGCATGAATTATAACCATGATCAGATCCTCCCTTCATTGATCTGAATTGACCGGTACGGAACGGCGCGAACGGCACTCCGGGCGAGAGCGTCAGCCGTCCGCGAGGCAAATTAGGCGTAGTGGTCGATGGATTGGTTTTGCCGCGGCGTGCCCATACGGCGGGCGGTGGCTGGCCCCGGGCCACGCATGTAATAAAGCTCCGGGCGGTAGCGCGGCGCGACGAATTTGCGAAACCCCGCAGCAAGTTTTGTGACGGGAGCCAAGAATTTCATGACTGTTCCCTTTCCCTTCGCCGGCTTGCACACGAGCCGGCGGGCCTGACGTTGCAACAAGGATATGACAGTCGAACCAGGCTCGGCTGTGGGAATTCCCACACCGGGGAAAACATTGGCGAAATCCGCTCCCAGTTTGCATCCCGGAATGCGGGGCCTGCGGCCATCAAATTTCCTTGGATAGGGAGTAAGGTGAAGTACACTTGATTGAACAAGAGACCGTTGTGACAGGCTCTCTGGCCTTCATCTCAAGACTTTGCGATGCCGACCTCGCCGCGCTGACCAAACGGTGGCACGAGCGCAGCTATCGACACAACGAGCTAATCATTTCCCACGGCGACACTGGTCGCGATGTCTTCTTCCTGCTGGAAGGACGTGCTCGCGTGACACTGGTTTCAGCGGACGGCAGGGAGATAGCGTATCGCGATGTCGAACGGGGTGACATTTTCGGGGAGCTCGGAGGCATTGACGGGATTGCACGCTCCGCCAGCGTAGTCGCGCTGGAGGCAACCCGCGCTGCACGGCTGTCCGGCACAGCGTTCCGGGATATCGTGATGACCCACCCGACTTTTGCCTGGGTGCTGCTTGAGCATCTGTCTGCCCAGCTCCGGCGCATGACCGAGCGGGTATTCGAATACAGCACTCTGGTCGTGCGAAAACGGCTGATCGTCGAGATCCTGCATCGGGCGGAGAAAGCCGCACTCGTGGACGGCGAGGTGTCCATAAGCCCGGCACCGACGCATTCCGAGCTGGCGGCAACGATGAGCACGCACAGGGAAGCGGTCTCGCGCGAAATGAGCGACCTCGCCAAGAGAGGCCTGATCGAAAAGCGCGGCGGCAGGTTATTGCTGCATGACGTCTCGGCACTACGGGCGCTGGTCGACAAGAAGGAATAGCGAAGGCTGTCGCTGCGGCGGGGGGCACCGCACGTTTCATACTCCTCGGCCGCAAGTGAAGCGTTCCCGCATCTCCCGGTTCAAGGTGATAAAGGCGCTCCCGACATAGCGTCCTGTGCCACGCTCGGCCATTAGGGCGAAAGCCGGCTCGGCGTAGATGATCGACTGGATGTAGAACGCTTCGTGAGGGGGATAAATCCCGCCATACTGAACTGCAGTCAGCGTCTCCCGCCGTTTCCGAGTGTCTTCGTCCAAACCTTCCACGGCAATGCTCCCGATCCCGTCTTCTGGGCCCCACTTAGTCCTTCCCGAGGACAAGGCGCAATCGTCGGTCGAAGTAACGCTTGTGAAAGACCTCACGGCCGCTCCGGAGCTTATAGGTCGTCCAGAAGTAAATGGCGTTTCTGTTGCTGCCGGCGAGATCAATCCCGGCCATTGCCTCCATGTTCGGCCTCGAAGCGGTTCGGCGGCATTCCTCAAGAAGTGCCTCGAATGGCACCGTCAGAAACTGCTTCAGTTCCGCTTCCGCGAACAGGTCCTCCACGGGATCGAACTTGCCGATGCCGACCCGCTCGCATTCGCCCAGCGGCCTAGCTGGCTTAATGCTGCGAAACGCTAGTTCAAAACCCCTGATTTCCCCCCTCCACCGGTCGCCGGTCCATCACCTCGCATACCCGCGCGACGTGTTCAGGTTTGACACGGGGACCCAGGCACACGCGACGAAGCGCATCGTCGAGAAAGTGCTTAGGCCCGGCTTGGCCAGTAACGAAGCGCCATTCCTTCTCGTGAGCCCATTCACCGCGCTTGCGCGTGATGCGAGCAATCACCGCCTCTTCGAGATGCTGCGCCCCCATGTCGGCGAGCGTGAGCGATGGCAGAGCGTTGCGCGCGCATAGGTCACCGGGCGCAGTTTCTCTGCATGGAAGTCACTGATCATGAGGTCAGCAGTATCGAACTCTAGGCACATGCCCGCGAAGTTGCTGCCGTGATAAGCCCACATCGGCAGATGGGTGGGCCGATCTTGCTCATGAGGTTCTGGGCTTTGGTAACGTTCTCCAAGATCAGCGCCATCAAGCAATGCTCCGTTCGTAACAATCAAAGGCAACGTGGGACCCCCTGTCAGGAAGGCGCGGCGACTACTTCGGCACGGCTTTGAGCATTTCACCTTTAATCCTGACGGTCTCAAGCTTGTACGCCCCGCCGTCGTTGTTGAACCATTGACACATAAACCCGCCGGCACTCTGCGCCTCGTTGATCGTCATGTTAGGACCGCCAGACTTTAGCTCCACCACATCGCCAACTTTGAAATCAGACATAAATTCTCTCCCAATGTTTGAGAACGACCAGTAATCAGACGTGGGACGCGGTGGAAAGCGGAATGGAGACCTAGCTAGATTTAGCGTAGCACCCCCTCCTCCTCGGCAGCTTCCTCGAAGGCTTTACGGACATCGTTGGGCGAGACCCGGCCCTCAAAGGCGTCGCTGCAGGCTTGCACCGCCAGATTCCACTTCGGTCCCCTCTCGGTCCACTTCATGAGTTCCTCGGCGGCACCCTCGACATTGTTGCAGCCGTAGGTGACCCCAGGTCGGTCGGTCTTGACGTACACCGGAGGGGAGAACCAATGGGTTGCCATGAGGGGGCCGCTCTGCGCTCATCATCGAAGGCCGTGGGCATACCGCTTCGCGAGCCAGAGGTCCGCTTTCGTTGCCAGACGGGCAGAGCGCCTAAACTTCAAATCGCACGGCCCAGAGCAGATGAAACTACAGCCGCATGTGTTGCCGGCAGTTCGAACAGCATGGGCAGGTGGCGACACTCGGCTTCGTCCACGATCAGCGCCTCAATAGTCGCGATGGAAAGATGGCTTCTGAGGCGCAGCCGGACAACCGCGGCGAGCTTGTGAACGGGCACCGGTACCGCCCCGGCGTACTGGTCTAGAAGATTGTTGATCTCGGCAACTACTTTTGGATCGACGGCGTGGGGCAATGGCAGCATGAGAGCGCTTCCTTTCGGAAGTAACTCTAAGCCGATCGGGGCGATGAGTCTTGGCGGGTACGTTTTTAACCAAATGTCGCGGACATCATTGGACGTCAGGTCACGCTCGTTAACGTTGCGCACATTAGAGCGGCCAGCGCCCGCTGCACAGCCAATCGCAACGCAAGCGTGAACCATTCTCGCGTTACTGTGTTTATAGGGATGCCGCGCTATTTCTTCGACTTCACCGACACTGGAAAGTCTTCCTTGACGTTGTGGGTACCGATCTCCCGGACCTCGAAGCTGCAAAGCAAGAGGCGGTGAAAGCCTTGGTCGAGATTACCAAGGATAAGCTGCCGGATGGTCCCTCTCGAGAATTTGTGATGACCGTTCGCGACGAGTCCAACGAGACGTTCTTAGAGGCTATGATCAAGTTTGAGATGCGGGCGCGCTAGCTCTGCAAAGATGGTTTCAAATTGGTATCATTTAATAGACAGCTCTCGCTTACAAATAGCGAGTTCTCGGTTGTATGAGCGTCGCGCGCGCGCAGACATCGATGACCTTCGGCTCTCCCTTGATGAAACCCGCCGCGTAATTGCGGCATCCCGTAAGCTGCTGGACCGGATGGCGAACCGGTTCGATGAACACGAGTGGAGGGTTCCTACTCTGGTGAGAGATACACCTTGGCTTCCTTGGCGGCAGCCTCAAAGGCCTTTCGTACCACCTGAGGGTCAATCGGATCGCTCTCTAGATCTGACAGGCAAAGGTTCACCGCCTTGTGCCAGCGGGGTCCTCTGCGGGTCCACCTCTTGAGTTGCTCAAGGGCTGCCCTCGCATTGTTGCAGCCATGCCTGTCGCCGGTTTCAGTCTTCACGAACACCGGAGGGACGAACCAATGTGTTGCCATTGAGGGATAATTAGAGGGGGTGGGAATGTTTGGTAGAGATGTCTGGGCCGGTGATCGAATTTGGCTCGCGCGAAAAGCGATGCGACCTGCTAATCAGGAAAAAGCCTACCCTCCTCCTTAGCGGCAGCCAGGAATGCCTTACGGGCCTCCTCAGCTTCCATCTCGTCGAATATCACGGCCATGCAAACGCTCACCGCGAGGTCCCAGCAAGGGCCACGCTTCGTCCACTTCAGCAGCTCCTCGCCGGCTGTCTCGGCGTTGTTGACGTTGCGAAGGGTCCCGGGACGCTCGGTCTTGACGGGACCGGAGGGGAGAACCAATGGAGTGCCATACAGTCACTCTTTGTCGGCCCTATCAAGTTCCTGCAGCAAATGCTTTTGCTCAGCCGGCAGCTCCCGTTCTACAGGCAGATTTAGCAGGTTGCGAAGGTGATTGCGGATTACCTCTGAAGTGATCCACCGCCGCACAACTTCGGCAATAACCTTCTGTTTGGCTTTATTGATTTCAGCCATGTTCGGGCCTGCATGCTTAAAAGGACCGAACTGCACCGCGAGCGGATTTGTTCCTTTGAATGATGGGCGGAATGTTTGGCAGAAATTTCTCAGCAGGGGATCGGATTACTGGCTCGCGCGAGGCCCCCCTGCCCTCTCGACCCTATAGAGCGCGCCTCGATCCGCCTTTGGTCCCACAACCCCGGATCGGTCGTCCCGACGTACACCTGAGGTCGAACCAATGGGCTGCCGGGAGGACTATTCGTGGAGGTCGAACGCGACTGACAGTCCGAAGGCCGGGGCCGCAGTGACTATAAGGTAGACCAGCTCATCGTCAGTAACCAGCAGATGCGGAACGTCTCGGCGAATCTCTGCGATGGTCTCCTTTACCGATATGATTTCACCGCGAGAGGCTTGCAGGATCACTTTCTGCACAAGGTCCTTCGTGGTAGCTGCGGCGGGTGGAGAGTTCGATCGATCGCCCATCCTGGGAGCCCCCTCAAGCTAAACCCAAGCGATCATTGATGATCCACAGTGGTAAAAAATCAACATACGACTTCGTGTGAAGGAGGTCGGAATGTTTGGTAGAAATTTCTGAGCGGGGGATCGGATAACTGGCTCGCGCGAGACTCCCCCATGCGCCCTTCGCTTTCCGCCAGCGAGGCCGTAACATGTTGTGTCGGAGAGTTGGACCCCAACATGGTGAGTCTGAGCCAGAAGTTACGGAGCAAGCAGCCGTTCTGCATCTATTGTGCCGGATCGGCTCGCGGCGTCGACATCGACCACGTACCGCCAAGGGGGCTGTTCGATGGAAAGTGGCGACCGAAGGGCGGGGAAGTGACTACCTGCAAGCAGTGTCACTGAAGGCACACGCGAGATGGACGATGTCGCGGCGTTCGCAAGCCGCTTCCTGCCCAACCCGACGACGGCTGAACAGCATGACGACGTCAAGCGGTCGATCAAATCTGTGTACCGAAACTATCCCAGCCTAATCGCCGAACTGGGCAGACCGAAGGAGGACGGCCGCTACGTTGAAGGGCGGAGGAGTGCTGGCGGCGAACGGGCCGATCATGTCCTCCGTAATGACTACCTTCGCCGCTCGCATGGGTTTGCCCTTCACCACTGGGTTACTGGGGAGATTGTCGGCCCGGCTGGTGGCGTGTTTGCGCGATGGCATTCAAACTATGAACGATTTCAAGGCCGGCTGCCCCAAGCATTTCTGGACATCCTCGGGGCGGATTACACCATGTCGAAGGGCCGGAAGAATGTGGGAGATCAGTTCAGCTTCAGGTTTGTCAAAGGCATGGAGCTTGGGGTGACCGGGTATTGGGCAACGTTTCGGCAATCGTTCGCGGTCATGGCGTCCGTCTCCCAAAACATGGCTGAACTTCGAGACGCGCCCCATTACACCGGGGTTCCTCAAAGGCTATTCCGTCAAGTTCTTGGGGTCTTGGCCCGGTCAGTACGGTCAGCCGTTCCTGACGCCCTATTCCTTCACCAAGTGACCCACCGAGGCGCCCGGTCTCGTATGGTATGCTCCAGCGGTACCAGCCAAACCGGAAACCATCTTAACTGAACTGAAGAGGGTTTCCGAACATGTCTTTCATCAGGGCCTATCTCCGCGCATCAACCAAGGAATAAGACGCAGGACGGGCAAGGGAAGACCTTGAACGATTCGCAAAAGAGCGCGGTCTGGCGGTGGCCGCCTGGTATGAAGAGAACGAGAGTGGGGCAACCTTGAAGCGTCCTGAGCTGGATCGGCTCATGCGCGATTGTCATCCCCAAGACGTGCTCTTGGTGGAGCAAGTTGATCGTCTTTCCCAGTTGAACGAGGCCGATTGGGAGAAGCTGAGAGCCGACCTGAAGGCGAAGCAGGTGCGCGTCGTGGCGCTGGACCTGCCGACATCCTGGCAGGCTGTCAGTGATGGAGGCGACGAGTTCTCCCGGCGCATGGCCGAGGCGATCAATAGTATGATGCTGGACATGCTCGCAGCCATTGCCCGCAAGGACTACACCGACCGAAGAAGGAGGCAGGTCCAAGGGATCGAGAAGGCCAAGGCCGACGGGCGTATGCGGGGCCGGCAGGAGGACGCGAAGCGGAACGCCGCTGCCTCGGCGATGCTGAAGACGGGCGCAAGCTGGAATCAGATTGTCGACGTAATGGGCTGCTCTCGGGCGACCGTGGCGAAGCTGGCAAAGCGGGACAGGGCGGCATAGCGAGGAGCGCTCCCGCGACACCTTGCCTGCTTATCGCCGTTCATGCGACCGCGTATGCGGGGTGGCTATTTTGAAGACCAGAAATTTTGCAGATGGATCAGACTACCCCTATCGTGACCGAACTCGATGACGGAGAGGAAGAGCGCGACAGTCCCTTCAATGCCTATCGGTTCGCCGCATCGGAGAACACCAAGGCTATCGTCCAGGAAGCGATCGGGCTGCTCCTGAACTGCGAGGCCCATGTCGGGCTCAGGACGAACAAGCGCCGGAACCGGGATCAGGAAACATTCGACCTGACCGTTGACGCCGTTCTGTCGGGCCTCATGCACCATCACGTCGCCGAGGATCCAGGCGCTCCAACCGCGTTCTCGGCACAAAGAGCCGCTATCGACCACGCGTGTATAGCAAGATGTTCCCACACATTCTCGACCTCATGGCGAAGCCAGAGATGGATTATATCGAACAGCAGATCGCTGCGCCGGTGGAAGGCGCTGCCAGGGCGACGGTCATCCGGTCCGGTCTCCGGCTTCTTGACCGGATCGCTGAGCATGGGGTCGGAATCGATGACCTCGACGAACATCCGCACGGCGAGACCATTGTTCTGAAGCGCGTCAAGCTGGTGTCTACAAGATACTCAGCCAGAACAGGGCTGGCACCTCGATCTGCCGCCTTTTCTCGTTGCGGAAACGTGTATGCTGCAGCTTAGCGCGCTGTTTCCGCCCGGGTGGAGCTAGGCTGTCAGTTTAGTGAAGTCGTGGCGCCGCGCGCGAACATGTGCCAGCAAATTCGTTTCGTTTACGACCCCTGATTGAAAGAGATTCAGCGTGGTCGAGACCAGAATCTGACCGTCTATCGAAGTGCTGTACCATTTAGCGTCGGCGGTTATCTGGTCGACAACCCGCTGGCAAATCGCCCGATCTTTAGGTCTAAGGAACTGACTTTTCAGCACTGGTAGCATCTCGATGCCTTTAAAGGGGAGTCACTTGTCTCCCACGCGACCACGCGTGGGTCTCCCGAGAATGGATACTAAACGCATCTGGACAGAAAATTGCCATTCGTTTGAGCGGTACCGATGCGGGGCGTTGGGTCGATGACGTGGTTGCGATCCCGGCCGCGGTACGGAGGCGGGTCACCGACGACCGCCTCAGGGATACACGCACTTCCTTAGGGGGCGGCCCAGCGGCTTGGGTTAGGGGGCCGCTTGGCCTGACCAGCGAGCGTTCGGGAATGCTCGACTGACTGGTTAGTACATTAGACAAATCTAATGTACTTGAACCATGCGAACAAAGTACGCGGCGGTAAGAAAGTGGCTGGCACGATTCACTTACCGCGCGCTTTTGCCTTGGGTTCTGGCGAGCTTTCTGACGGGTTTGCAGCCAATTTTGCAGATCGCCGATCTGTTACCCACAGGGACTTTTTCCTCGCCACCAAATCATCACGATCGCCCTCAGCGGTCGCTCGGCTATGCATCGCAGCTGTGGCGTAGTCGGCTCTGTTGGTTCGATAGTCTTCTTTTTGGACAGTCATCGTTTGCTCCCAGTTTCATAGCCCGTCTTTTTGCCCTGGCGGGGAGATTAACTGCCGGTGCATTACGCGAGTCAATCGATTAAACGACCACCCCGCAGTCGCGAGGGACGGGAAGCAAGCCGACAATTTTCGGGCGGGACGAAGTCTATGTGCCTTGATGGGATGCGGATTATATTCCTATTTTGTGGATGCCGCACCATCGCCGACACGAAGCCGTGCCGGTCCTACGTCCTTCCTCTACGACCGCACAAGATTGTCAACAATCTGTAAAAGTTTTGTTGACAGATAATTGATTTGAGCCTTGACTCACAAAAGTCCGCGTATCGGTCGAGTTCTGTCGCAACAATGCGCGGCCTCCAAAGGGGAAAGAACAATGATCAACAGACGTTCAATAATCACATTCGCCGCACTCGGCGCCGTCTCTGCGCTGGCAATCATGGCCGGCGGCACAATCACAGTGCAAGCCGCCAACAAGGAACTCAAGATCGGCTTTGTCGGCGTGACGAGTGGCGCGGCCGCTGCGTGGGGCACATCCAACGTCCGCTCGATGCAGACGCGCGCCGCCTGGATCAACGAAACCGGCGGGGTGAAGATTGGTGACGAGACCTATGACATCAAAATCGTCACCTTCGACGATCAGAAGGACCCGAAGCGGGCGATCGCCGGCATGGAGAAGATGGCCCAGGAGGGCATCCACTATGTCGTCGGTCCGAATGTCGACGACGGCGCGGCGGCGGTGCGTCCCGTGGCAGAATCCAAGGGCATCATCTATTTTCCTTACGCATTCCCGAAGGAACTCTACACCCCGCCGGCGTCCAACGCCGTGCTCGGCATGATCGCCAACTACCAGTCAGCTCCGGCGATCTACAAATATCTCATGGAAAACAGGGGCGTGAAAAAAGTCGCCTTTGTCGCCGCCAACGAATCCGATCCGCTGAGTCAACGGGATGGCGGTGTTGCCGCGGCAAAGGCGCTCGGGCTTGAGGTTGTAGCTGCCACGGACGTCTACCAAAACGATACCCGCGATTTCACGCCGGTACTGACGCCGATCGTTTTGCAAAAACCGGACCTGCTGGTGCTTTCGGGTGTCGCGCCCGGCAATGCTCCGCTGCTGATCCGCGCCGCGCGCGAGCTCGGCTACGAAGGTCTGATCTCCACCGAAACGGCGCAGGATGCCAAGGTGCTGGAAGAGGGCGCGGGCGAGTTGGCCAACGGTTTCATCTCAGTCGGCGGCGCATCGACGCCCGAAATCGCATCCGACATGATGAAGGAGTTCGTCGACCGCTATACGAAAATGTTTGGCGAATACAATGACGAGTCCAACACCAAGGTCTACGCGCTCGAATACATCATCGAGACGCTGAAGGCGAACCCGGCCGCGATCGACAATGTCGAGGAGTTCAAGAAGACGATCGACACTTTCTCGGCGCCCAATCCCTATCTGAAGGGCGATGCCAAGCTGACCTATGTCGGAATGACGTCGTTTGGCCAGAAGCGCCAGCTTTCGGTCCCGATGGTGGTCACGGAATACCGCGACGGCAAGTTCGAGACGCTCTTCGTCGCTCAAGTCGATTGACGCAATTGCACTGAAGCGGATTGCCGCAGAGGCTCGTGCATTCGCCTTGAGCCTCTGAATGGACGGGAACCATCCTGATGGAACAAGTCATCGCCAACGGGCTTTATCTTGGTGCGCAATACGCCTTGATCGCGCTCGGTCTGACCCTGATCTTCGCTCTGATGAACGTGCTAAACTTTGCCCATGGGCAGATGTACGTTCTCGGTGGCTTCATCACCTACACCGTCTATGGCCAGCTCGGCATGCCTTTCGTCGTCGCGCTCGTCGCGTCCGGGATCACGCTGCTGGTCATTGGAGCGCTGGTCGAGAAATTCCTTTTCAGAACGGTGATTAGGCGAAGCGTGCGGGAGGAAAGTACGATGCTTCTCGCGGCGGCGGTCGCATTCTTCCTCGACGCCGTGATCCTCCTCCTGTTCGGCGAAAAGCAGCGCGGCGTGCCGAAGATCGTCAACGGCGTCTTCGTCTCCGACAGCCTCATAATGCCTTACGACCGGCTGCTGGTCGGCGCACTCGCCATACTGTTCATCGCCTCCTTCGTGCTTTTCATGCAGTACAGCAAGCCGGGACGCGCCATGCGGGCGCTGGCGCAGGACCGGGTCGCGGCACAGCTTATGGGCGTCGAGGTCGACCGCTATTCGATGATCGGCTTTGCGCTCGGCGCGATGCTTGCCGGCATAGTCGGCGGGCTGCTGGTCGCCATCACCGGCGTCAATTCGGGCATCGGCGGGCCGATCTCGATCAAGGCGTTCTTGATGGTGATGATCGGCGGCGCCGGCGTGGTCAGCGGAGCGATCGCCGGCGGCTTCATCCTCGGCATGATGGAATCGGTCGGCCTGACGGTGCTACGCCAATATGGCGACGTCACTTATCTCGTCATCTTCGCCGCGCTGATGGTGTTCCTGAGCATCCGCCCGAACGGGCTCATGGGCAAGCCGTGGGGGTGATCGACATGAAGCGTACACGCAACATCCTCGGCGTCGCTGTCTTCCTGCTGGTCGTACTCATCGGCGTGCCCTGGCTGATCGAGGCGACGGGTCGGCTCGACCTCTACTACACGCTGACTTCGGTCGCGCTGCTCAGCATCGCCAGCGCCGGGGTGTGGGTGACTTTCTACATCGGCCGCATCAATATCGGCCAGGGTGCCTTCGCGCTTATGGGCGGCTATGTTTCGGCCATCCTTGTCGTCCAGTATGGTGTGTCGTTCTGGCTGACACTGCCGCTGGCTGGGCTATTCTGCGCCGCTGCAAGCGTGCTGATCGGGCTGCCCATCCTCAGGCTTCGCGGCGTCTATTTCGCCATGGTCACGCTGGTTTTGACCGAAGTGGCGCGGCTGCTCGCACTGGCACTGCCGATCACCAACGGAGCCAAGGGCATGGTCAGCATTCCGCTCCCCGGCGGCATCTCGATATTCGGGCTGACCATCCTTCCGGATTTCGCGACGCTCGCCAATCCGCGTCCCGCCTTCTATCTGGTGTCGGTTGTGCTGATGGTGCTGTGCTTTGCAGCGCTCTACCGCCTAGTCCATTCGCGCATCGGCAAACTCTGCCAGTCGTTGCAGCAGAACGAGGAACTGGCCTCCTCGATCGGCGTCAATATCGCCTATCTGCGCGTCATCGCCTACGCCATCTCCTCGTTCCTCGGCGGTCTCGGCGGCGCGATGTTCGTCGCCATCTCTCAGTCGATCTATCCGTCCAGCTTCACCGTCACCGACTCGGTGAACTTCATGCTGAACTGCTTCCTCGGCGGGCTCAGCTACGTCTTCGGGCCGATGATCGGCACCTTCGTGCTCTATTTCGGCTGGGATTTCCTGTTCGAGACCGGCGAGTTCCAGTTGCTGATCTTCTCGTCGGTGCTGATCGCGCTGATGCTGTTCCTTCCCAACGGCCTGCTCAGCCTCCGGCTGTTCGGCAAGAAGCAGGGCTAGGACCATGACTGACCTTCTCCAGATCAAGGCAGTGACCAAACGCTTCGGCGGGCTGGTCGCGGTCAACAATGTTTCCTTCGCGGTCCGCGAACGCGAGATCCTTTCCGTCATCGGCCCCAACGGCGCCGGCAAATCGACGCTGTTCAAGCTGATTTCCTCTTTTCTCAATCCGACCTCGGGCGAAGTGCTGTTCCGGGGAGAGCGGATTTCAGGCCTGGCGCCGCATATCGTCGCCCGGAAGGGCGTCGTGCGCACGTTCCAGGAGACGACGATCTTCAAGGGCATGACGGTGCGCGACAATGTCATAATCGCGCATCACCTGCGTTCCAATGCCAGCCTTGCCGGCTTCTATCTCGGCACGAATACCGCACGGCGCGACGAAGATGAATTCGGCCGCTCGGCCGACGAGATCATCGACTTCCTCGGTCTCGGCGCGCAACGGCATGAGATCGCCAGCACGCTGCCGCACGGCCATCTGCGCGCGCTCGGGATTGCCATCGGGCTCGCCACGAACCCGACCGTCCTTCTGCTCGACGAGCCCTTCGCTGGCATGAACCATGACGAAACCGTGCGCGCGGTGGAGATGGTGCGCGGCGTGCGGAAGCGCGGCGTGACTGTCCTGCTGGTCGAGCACGATATGCCCGCCGTCATGAACATTTCCGACCGAATCGTCGTCCTGAACTTCGGTGTGAAAATCGCCGAGGGAACGCCGAAGGAAATCCAGGAGAACGAAAAGGTCATCGAGGCCTACCTCGGCGCCGAAGATGAGACGATCGGATTTTAGCCATGAGCGAACTGCTGAAAGTCTCCGACGTCGAACTCTACTACGACCATGTCTATGCACTGAAGGGTGTGTCGCTCAACGTCAACGAGGGCGAGACCGTCGCGCTAATCGGCGCGAACGGCGCGGGCAAATCTTCGATCCTGCGCGCCATCACCGGCCTGAAGAAGGTCCGCAGCGGCGAGATTCATTTCCAGGGCCACCGCATCGACGGAACGCGCCCTGACGAGCTGGTCAGGATGGGCATCGCCATGGTGCCGGAGGGTCGGCGCGTCTTTTCCTACATGACGGTGCGCGACAATCTGATGATGGGCGCCTTCACCCGCATCGACAAGGCCGAAATCGCAAGGACGCTGGACATGGTGCTCGGGCGCTTCCCGCGCCTGAAGGAACGCTATTCCCAGACGGCGGGTACGATGAGCGGCGGCGAACAGCAGATGCTGGTGATCGGGCGGGCGCTGATGGCCAAACCGAAGCTTCTGCTGCTCGATGAACCCTCGCTCGGCGTCGCGCCGAAGCTCGTTCAGGACATCGCCCGCTCCATCGTGGCGATCAATCGCGACGAAAAGGTCAGTGTTCTCTTGGTCGAGCAGAATTCGCGCATGGCGCTGCGCATCTCGCAGCGCGCCTACGCACTGACGACCGGAAAGATCGCGCTGGCCGGACATTCGGCTGAGCTGCTTGGCGACGACCGGGTCAAGAAACTCTATCTCGGCGGCGAAATATGAAAGCGCAAATGGACGTACTCGTCGTCAATCCCAACACCACCGCGTCCATGACCGAAAAGATCGGCGAGGCGGCGCGCCGCGCGGCTTCGGCCGGCACCAGGATCATCGCCGTCAATCCGAAGGACGGGCCGCCGAGCGTCGAAGGCTATTTCGACGAGGTCTTCGCCATCCCGGGAATGATCGGCGAGATCCAGAGACATCCGGCGGCGAGCGCCTGCGTCATCGCCTGCTTCGACGACACCGGCCTCGACGCAGTACGCTGCGTCGGCGAGATGCCGGTGGTCGGCATCGGCGAAGCGGCGTTTCACATGGCGAGCCTGATTGCCGGCAAGTTCAGCGTGGTGACGACGCTGTCGCGTTCGGTGCCGGCGATCGAGCACAATCTGGTGCGCTACGGCCTCGCCAGCCGCTGCGCCAGGGTGCGGGCAAGCGACGTTCCCGTTCTGGAGCTCGAAGTGCCCGGCTCCAACGCCCGCCATCGAATTTCGGAGGAGATCGAGCGCGCCATCCGCGACGACCGGGCCGAAGCGATTGTGCTGGGATGCGCCGGCATGGCCGACCTCGCCGCCGCGCTCAGCCGCGAACATAGCCTTCCCGTGCTCGACGGCGTCGCCTGCGCAGTAAAACTCTGCGAGAGCCTCGTCGGCCTTGGCCTGTCGACCTCAAAGCGCGGCGGCTACCAGGTTCCACTCGAAAAATCCTTCGCCGGAATCTTTGCGCCCTTTTCGCCCTCCGGCCGTCTATCCTGATGCGTGCAAAATTGTTGACATTCCCACACAGGATGTTCGATGTGCGGCCGGAAACGCGGTGTTCGTGCCGCTATGCGATCCGGCCGCCGGGACAATGAGACGATGGACCTGCTTGGGCCAAAGCCACGGGATGGCGATAAGCCGACGATGCGCTGGTTTCCGGTCTATGCCGGCCTGCGCGACGCCATCGTCAGCCACCGCCTCGCACCGGGCACAAAACTACCCGAGGACGAACTCGCCTCGATCTATTCGGTGAGCCGCGCGGTGATACGCGCGGCGCTGCAGGCGCTGTCGCATGACCGCTTGGCTCGGCTCGAGCCGAACCGCGGCGCGTTCGTCGCCCAGCCGACCAAGCAGGAAGCGCGCGAGGTCTTCGAGGCGCGGGCGCTGATCGAGCCCAAGGTCGCGGCGCTTGCCGCCGAAGTGGCAAAGCCGGCCGAGATCGCGCAACTGCGGCTTCATCTCGAAAAAGAGCACGAGGCCCTGCATGCCGGCCGCGACAGCGACGCCATCATGCTGTCGGCAAAATTCCATGTCGGCATAGCCGAAATCGCCGGCCATTCTATCCTGACCGCTTTCGTCAAAGACCTGCTGTCGCGGTCGTCGCTGATCATCGCGCTCTACTGGCGCCGCCGCGACACCACCTGCGAAAGCCACGCCCATCACGCCCTCGTCGATGCCATCGAAAAGCACGACGCACAAAACGCGTCCGACCTGATGCGAAGCCATCTCGTCGAACTTCTGTCGGGCCTTGATCTGTCACTTGGCGAGAAGAAGCCCGAGAGCCTGTCGGACATCTTGCGCTGATCTGCGCTGTCAAACTCTTCGCCAAGCTTCGCATTGCAGATGTCGTCGCGATGCTGGACGAATATCGGATCACCCGCAACCGACACCGGCCAACGAAGCTCGCGCGTAAGTGGCCGCTCTCAAAGGTAGTTAAGCCGAAGTGCCATACTTGATCGCCCCCGATTGGGCGCTCACGGCGAAGCCAGGATGCACGTCACCCCGCAATCCTGACCTGGCGCCTACCCCTGAAACGTCCCAATGCGACATTTCTACTTGCCAGCAACGCGACATTCGAACTTGGTTGCAACATGATCCCCGGTTGATTGGCGATCCTGCTCCCGGTCCACCGGGTTCCGAAACGGCACTATCGCCATCTTGGGACGTTCAATGCAGGGAACTTCGCGATCCGACCCTTCTCGGACCTTCCCTGAATGCAAGATCACGGGCAGGTTCTGACCCTCATTCCCGACCTTGACAGCCAAGTGCAATATGCGCCAGTTGCGTCTTCGGTCGTTGCAAGCCGTTGACACGATATGATTCAGCATTGTTGGGCGGTAGCCCGAGGATTGAATCCGATATTCGCCTTGCTGGAATGTCTAATGCGACTCCGTCATGATCTTTCCGGCCCTGTCGAGCGACGCTGCCAAAGCCGGTGACGCCAATGCAGGTGACGAGGTCAGGCTAGATCAGTGCAGCAGATCCGCCCGGCGACTTTTCTTTTTGCGGCCCGAGCCCTGCGGGACATGGGCGACGGCTTCGTGGCCGTTCTGTTGCCGGTCTATCTCCTCGCATTAGGCTTCGCGCCTCTGCAGGTCGGCATCATTGCAACCGCATCGCTGCTCGGTTCAGCGCTCTTGACCATCGCCGTCGGACTCCTTGGTGCCCGACACGATCACCGCCAACTCCTGCTTACCGCCGCCAGTCTGATGGTCGCCACGGGTGTGGCCTTTGCTGTCGTCCACGACTACGCGCTGCTTTTGGTGATCGCCTTCGCAGGCACCATCAACCCGTCGGCCGGCAGCGTCAGCGTATTCGTGCCCTTAGAGCATGCCGTGCTCACACGCGAAGTCACCGACGCCGCGCGGACCAAGATGTTCGCGCGCTACAGCCTTGTGGGTGCGCTCGCAGCCGCGGTTGGCGCGCTCGCTTCGGCGACACCTGATCTTCTGGCTCCAGCCGGCCTCGATCAACTCACCGGCATCAAGGCGATGTTCGTGCTCTATGCGTTGCTGGGCCTGCTCGGCGGTCTCCTTTACGCGCAGATCCCGCAGCGCCGTCCAACGTCGGACTCCGGCAGCACGTCCGCGCTTGGCCCCTCGCGGAATATCGTTTTCACGCTTGCGGCCCTTTTTAGCCTTGATGCCTTTGCCGGCGGCTTCCTCGTCCAGTCGCTGCTTGCCCTGTGGCTTTTCGAAAAATTCGACCTGTCGCTTTCGGAAGCGGGCTTTTTCTTCTTCTGGTCCGGCATCCTTTCGGCGTTCTCATTCCCCGTTGCCGCCTGGCTGTCGCGGCACATCGGACTCATCAAAACGATGGTGTTCACACACATTCCGTCCAGCATCGCCCTGATGCTGGCGGCGCTTGCGCCGACGCTCCCTCTGGCGCTCGCCCTGCTGCTGATCCGTGCCGCGCTTTCGCAGATGGACGTCCCGACGCGCTCATCTTACGTCATGGCGGTCGTCACGGAGGCGGAGCGGGCAGCCGCCGCGAGCTTCACATCGGTACCGCGCAGTTTGGCTGCCGCAGCCAGTCCCGCCCTGGCGGGCGTTCTGTTCGCTGCCTCGTTCCGGGCATGGCCCCTCCTGATCTGCGGCGCACTCAAAATCATTTATGATCTGCTGCTGCTGATGCAGTTCCAGAACGTCAAGCCGCCAGAGGAACGCTGATATTTGAGTTGCTTGACCGGGAGGGGTCAATCGGGAAGGCAAATATTGGAAAGGTCGTTGATCACTTCGGCTCTGACTCCGGACTTGTCGAATGCCTAATGTGACCCGACATCCTCGACCCGATGCCTGCAGACCATCACCCGCCAGCGCAGCAGACAACGAAAGTCTCCGCTGGGCTCTGCCGATCAGGCAGGCCGTGCTTTGTAGAAGCGGCACCAACCATCGGGGCTGATTTCACCCGCGATAATCTCGGATGCATTCGGCTTCAGGAAATGGGAGCACCCGGCGCAGCGGCGACCTTTGTTTGGAACATCCTAATAAAGCGCCACAGGCTTTGGGGTTGTTTCGGCGCCGCGCCGCAGGCTGACCTGTCATGCAGGAAGCAAGCCCACCTGCACCTGCAATCGCCCGCGCCGGTCATCGACACCTTAAGAAGTTTCCGGCGAGACAGCGCTTGGCCTGTTGTGCCGACCCGCAATTACCTCACCACGATCTTCTTTAATGATCTTTCCTCCCAATCGAACCCAAAGAAGCGCCGAGTGCTGATCAGATCGATTGAGGTACTCGATCAGATCACTCTTTTCCTGATCGGTCAGAGCAAGGCCGAGATAGCCGTCATAGTGCTCCTTCTGCGCAAGACGTCGATCGGTTCCACTCCTCCTGCCAGGGGCCGATCAAGTTTAAGGACCCGACGTCTCCACCCGGCTCCAGGTCTATTTCTATAAAACCGTGCGTCACCGTCCTGCTTCCTTGATCCCTTGCCTTCCCTTACAATCCCTTCCGGATACAGAGGAGTTCCGCCATGAGCGAAGACGCCGTCAACATGTCGATCCGCAAGTTCCTGAAGGAAGTCGGCGTCACCTCTCAGCGCAAGATCGAGGAGACGGTGCGCGAAGGGCAAATCGGCGGCAAGAAGCTGAAGGTCCGCATGACGCTGACGGCGGAAGGCACCGGCCTTAACCACGTGGTGGACGGCGAGATCGAACTTCCATAAGCCGGGCGAAGCGACCTAGCGAGACGGCCGAGGCGGCCGAAAGCGTCGAGACGGATCAGCGGTTGGAATGGCGTCTGGCCGGGTGGATGTAGTACCGCTCACCCCACGCTCTTGCGACTCTAACGGAACGCGAAACACCGATCCTTTCCAGTCGTTGGTTCAACGAATCTATGGAGGCGCCCGACGAGGATATGCGGTTGTCGAGGAACCGGGCCGACGTGTCGTCGCGGAGGAACTTGATCGGAACGGCGATGTGCTATTCCTGGGTTGACGCGGCGGCGTTCGCCCGCCGCGCCGTTACGTGAAGCGGCCGGGCGACCGTCTCCAACGCCGGTTGCCCGTTTGAAACTCGAGCGCGGCCGCAGCATCGATTTGATCTGTCGCCGGCGCGCAGCGTCTCCAGCGCCTCCAATTTGCCGTGCAACCATTTCCAAGGCTGGCAGGCTAATTTCGATGGGGCGCACCTCGTCCACTCTGGCGCCCGATCCCATATCGCGTTGCCCAACGACGAATGGTCCTGTCATCGCGGCCAGCATAGTCGGCGGCTGATTTGATATCCCGCACTTCATCGGGCCGCATCAGGATGGATCGAGGGGGGCGCCTTGTTTCTGGCGCTGTTTTGACAGGGAGCGCGTTGGTTATTCGGCCCATCGCGCCTGTCGCGGCTGCAAAGACGGCCGGACCATATTGGCAGCGCTCATCACTGATAGAGGAACGGCGGCACCCCGCTCGCCCGATATCAGGGAACGATATCGCCCCCCATGTATTAGAAACTGATGGACACTATGGAACCCCACGGCCACGGGATAGCGGCCGATATTTTGACATCGGAAGTTGCCATTGCCAGGCAGCGCATCCATCGGACCGAGCTCGCGCTTCAACGCACTGAAGAAATGCTGGCCAAGAATCTCGCGCTGCGCAGCAGGATACGAGCTGCGGTCGAGGCCGCAGACCGCTTGGTGAAGATCGATCCCCCCAGCTTTGAACGGCGTCGCCCAGGTTGAACTGGGCCGGCGCTTCATTCGTCGCGCCCCACCGGCCACCGGCGCCACCACTCAAGCACCGCGGCAACCATGTCCACAGACGGCGAGCGCGGTTCATCGTGGGCGGACTGGTGCTCGGCCAGGAACCGATCGTCGTCCATGCGGCCGATGGCTTCAGCGACGTGGGCCAGCGATTGGTCGATCCAGGCCGCGGCGGAGCGATCGGTCGACGTCATGCCGACGGCTCGGTGTCGGGGATGCTCGGGGCGGCAGTGGGTAGTGGTACACTCGCCGGAAAGGTCGGCAATTGGCGCGTTGTGCCGGTTCGGAACCGGGTGGACCTGGGGAGAATCGTCAATCAACCTTGGGTCTGTTCCACTTCTCCGAAGCTGACGTTCGCGGTGCGGCCCGGAATGCCACCGAACCTGCCGACATCATAGCCACGCCTCGAGTAGAGGCTTCGTCTCGAGCACCTCGGCACGGTTCCGTTCGCGCGATAGAAGCAGCGGTTGGCGATTGAGCAGCATGGAATCGCCGAATTCATGCGCGCGGTATCGATACGCGGTGAAGGCTGCGGAGGCCTTAGCGAGCAGAGCATCATCGGCAAAGGCGCGCAGGAGCTCGAAATGGCTTTCGCCGGGCTGGTGGACGCCTGTGAGAATCGCATCGACCACGCGAAGCCGCGTGCCCCGCGCGATGCGCCCTGTCGCAATGCCATTTCCGGCACGCACATTGCCGCCGGGATTGGCGGCTGCTTCAAGTGCGCGCACTACGCTTGTGCCGATCGCAATGATGCGGCTGCCGCGCAGCTTCGCCCGCGCGACCTGCGCCGCGGTGCGCCCAGGGATGCGGTATGGCTCGTCGAAGGGAAGGCGCGAGTCGAGCGCGGGATCGCCGGTGGAAGACACGCCCGCAGCATGCGTGAGTGTTGCAAAGCCAACGTCGTGCCGACGCCAGGCTTGGAGCGTGCGCCAGTCGAGCGCGAAGCCTGCCGACGGCGCCTCGAACGCGACCGGCCCGGCGGCAATCTTCGTCCAAACATCCCACAGTGCCAACGGCTGGGGAACATGCGCGTATTGGATCGGCCGGCCGTGCTGCGCCAGTCCTGCAAGCACCGCTGCGCGGTTGCCTGGGAAGTGCAACTCGAGAAGGCGTGGATGGTCGAGAAGGCGCTCGACGACGGCGTCAAGCGAGCCGAGCCGGAGGCGATCGCCTGGTGACAGCGGAGGTGGAGGCAGCCGGTCTTCCGTGCGCGTGCGGTGATCGCCCGAGCCGAAGGCAATCGCCACGAAACGGGTTGGATCGGGAAGTGACAGCCAGCCCGCCAGGCGGATCTCGATCGCCTCACCGCTTGGGACATGCGTGCCGTGCAAGCTGGCAGGCAAGGTCGCGGCGTCATTGGCGACGACCTGATCGCCGGGACCGAATAGCGTCGCGATTCCAGCGCGCGGCAGGTCGCGCATCGTGCCGTCCGCCTCGACGACCAACAGCCTGGCTGCGCGCCGATCGGAACGATCGGCGGCAATCATGCGCATGCCCCGGCGTGAAGCGTAGCGCGGACCTGTAACGCGTCGATCATCTTTTCGATGATCTCGGCAGCAGCCAGTTCGGGGCGTTTCAATGTAGACGGATCGGCGTCAGGAAGCGCTAGCGCGTGCAGCGGGGTGTCCATGTCGCCAGGGTCGGGTGCGAGGAGCCGTATGCCGTCGGCTTTCGCCTCCTCCTCCCAAATCGCCGTCAGATGGGCAAGAGCGGCCTTGCTCGCCCCATACGCGCCCCAGCCGGGATAGGCGTTCACCGCCGCGTCGCTGGAGATGTTGATCACCATCGCGCCACGGCCCTCGCGTGCGGACGCGGCAAGCGCACCGAACAGGGCCTTCGTCAGCCGGAACGCGCCGACCAGGTTGACCGCGAGCGCCACTTCCAGCTCCTCGCACTCAGTATCGGCGAGGAGCGCCAGAGGGACAGGGCCGAGGCTCGAGGCATTGTTGATCAGGACGTCGAGCCCGCCGAGGCTGGCAGTGACCTGTAGTGCGATCGAGTAGGTGTCCTCCTTCTTGCCGACGTCGCCGACAATGCCGTGCGCGCCCGTCTCGTCAGCGATGCGTTCGACATTCGCGGCGGTGCGAGCGACGAAGGCCACGCACGCACCCTGCACGGTCAGCTGCCGCACAAGCGCCATTCCGAGCCCGGAGGTGCCGCCCGTGACCGCCACGCGAAGTCCTTGAAGATCAATATTCGACTGCATTGCCGGTGCTCCTTCAAGCTTTATGGCCCTTGCTACAAGTTCAAGTTAACTTGAAGTCAAGCGGGAATCGTGCTTTCGTTCATGCATGGATTCCATGCTGACCATCACCGACGTGTCGCGGCGCAGCGGCGTCGCCTCATCGGCCCTGCGCTTCTACGAGGAGCGCGGGCTGATCGCGTCCGAGCGGGCCGGCTCGGGACACAGACGCTATCCGCGATCCGTGCTGCGCCGGATCGCCTTCATCGTCTTCGCGCAGCGAATTGGGCTGACGCTTGAGGAGATCGGCGCCGAGCTCGCCAAGTTGCCAGCCGATCGCGTGCCGTCGCGTCGGGATTGGTCGCGGTTGTCGGGCCAGTGGACTAAGCGCATCGACCAGCGCATCGCCGAGTTGCAGCGCCTGAGGTCCGGGCTTACCGAGTGCATCGGTTGCGGCTGTCTGTCGATCGACCGGTGTAGCCTTGCGAACCCTGCCGATATGGCAGGACGCAAGGGGCCGGGGCCGAGGTATTGGCTGGGGTGAGTTGGCAGGCAAGTGCGAGACGCTGCTGCCCTGTAACGTTCAGCGGGATATTGTTCGTCGCTGACTTTCTCCATCCACTCGACGGCCTTGCCATCAAGTGCTTGCGTCGTCCTGTCAGACGGTCGTTCCTTCTAAAAACGCGGCTGCATTTCAGCGGGCCAAGCGAAATAAGGAAATACGTCGAACCGCTCCGGGTGCGGCAGTCATCAACCTCTTCAGTCCCGCCCGAAACGTTTGAGTATTGGAGCCGTTGCGCGTTGGCACAGGCTGATCGGATTGATCGGCGGTTGGGGAACCTTTCCAATCGTTGGTTGATCGCCCGAACGGTACTGCATTCGGTACCGCATGACCCATGACCCAAGGCTTTACGTTAAGTATCCGAATTTCTCAGCTTTTTCGGCGCAGTTCGTCCCATCCATCATCGTCCCGACTCGCAATTTCGAGTTCGTGGTTGCTCGATCTCGATTTGCTGTCAGGCCGCTTGCCGACGATAGCAAAAGAACGCCTCTTCGATAGTGGGTCTTGCGATGTAGCGGTCTCCCGCTACCAAGAATTTCTCAAGTAAACTTGACAATCGGCTAGCCCTTAAAGCTGGCCGATTGTGTTTCGCGCCATGTTGCAAGCAGCCACCGGTGATTTGCAAGGATTTCCTGCGACACTCGCAAATCCACGCGACACGCGCGCGACATGGATTGACCTCTTCAGGAACCGGCTTCGAACCTGGCCCTGGCAGCTTGGTTCCTTTCGTTATGCTTGCCACCGAGGCCGCGCGAGCGAACTTGCTGACACGTGGCTACTGGTGCCCAAACTGCCGAAATCAGTCTTGGGGAAAGACCACTACCAGGAGCGATTTGGTACGCATTTCTAGACCAGAACCGTGGAAAGCAAGTCTGCATTTAGACATGTCGGTACGAATCTGTACCTAAGCTCCGATCTGACGCTGAAAAATGGGTTCACCATTGCTTCGCAAGGATCTGAGGAGGATACGATCGCTTGCTGATCGTTAGGGCGCAAGCGGCTGAGAAATGGCTGAGGTGTGCTCGTGCTCTTGCTCCAAAACGGAGGCTGTGGGCATGGCTCAGCTTCAGCAATCGATCCTTCGCAACCGTCTGCTGGCTTCGTTGTCGCCTGACGACTTTGTCCTGGTGCAGCCGCACCTGGAGGCGGTGTCGTTTGGACTGCGCGAACATCTGTTCAGAGCCGATCAAAGGATCACCCATGTCACCTTCCCCGAATATGGGGTTGCCTCAATCGTCGCCGACACCGGGGAAGGACGGTTCGAGGTCGGCATGGTGGGATCGGAGGGCCTGGTGGGTGCCCCCATCGTGCTCGGCGTGGACCGTTCGCCGCACACCTGCCTGGTCCAGGTCGCAGGCGAAGCATTCCGCATTGGGGCGGGCGAGCTACAGGCCGCTATGGACCATAGCCCCGCGCTGCGCGCGCTCCTTCTGCGTTTCGTGCATACCTTCATCGTGCAGGTCAGTCAGACGGCCTATGCCAACGCCGGCTACTCCGTCGAGGAGCGGCTCGCGCGCTGGCTTCTCATGACGCACGACCGGCTAGAGCAGGACGACATGCCCATCACCCACGAATTCATGAGCATTATGCTGGGCGCGCGTCGTCCGGGCGTGACACTTGCAGTGCAGATGCTGGAGGGCGCCGGTGCGATCAGGGCCACGCGTGGTCGCGTCGGGATGAGGGATCGAGCGAAGCTGGAACAGATCGCCGGCCAGTCCTACGGCTCGCCGAGAGGGAATACTCCAACGTATTCCAGTTCCCGATCAAGCGAGAGAGAGATGAGTGGCGGACTTGCGTTACTTCATGAACATTCGTTACCGCGGTCGGCTGATACCCGATCACGAAGGTGACGAACTGGCAAACGTGGAGGATCTGCGCGAGCATGCGCTCGCCACCGCGCACGATCTCGTCTTCCGAACCCGCATGGACAGCCTCTACGACTCGTCCCTCTCATCGCGCAAATTAGACACAACGCGGCGGTTCTGCGACCTGCAGGCGGTGTCCGGGCAGTCGCGGACGAGCCTGTCCTTGCCGTAGCCCTTGGCCCACATGCGGTTGCGGTCTATGCCGCCGGCGGCGAGGTAGTCCATCACCGCATCGGCGCGCTGCTGCGACAGCGCCATTTCACTTGCGCCGGGATCGTCGGCGAAACCCTGCAGCTTGAGCAGCCAGCGCGGATGCTTTGTTAACCAGGCGATCTGGGTGTCGAGGGTGGCCTTGGCGACAGAATCGAGCGCGGCCGAACCTTGCGTGAAATAGGTGCGGCGGCCGACATTGAGGATAAAATCCTCCTCGCTACCCGGCTGCACGTTCTGGAAGCCGGCAACCTCGGTGTTGGTAATGTCAGGCGTGGAAGGGGCGAGCGTGTTGCTGGTCGAGCAGGATGCGACCAGCATCAGCAGGCCGGCAGCGAGCAGCCGGCGCGTGTTTTCAATCATACGGTTCATGAGGCGCCAATCATTCGACAGTGGTGGAAGCGGGCGCCTGGTCGGCGATGTGCGGCAGGACCTGCACCGCGGTGCCGATCGGGCAGCGCTGGTAGAGGTCGATGATGTCTTCCGGGAACATGCGGATGCAGCCGCTGGAAGCGTCGGTGCCGATGCTCCATGGCTCAAGCGTGCCATGCAGGCGGTAGCCGGTGTCAGCGCCGTCGCGGTGCAGATAGAGCGCGCGCGGCCCGAGCGGATTGTTGGACGCGCCGCCTGCGATCATGGGCGGTAGTTCCGGCCTGCGCTTACGCATTTCGGGGGGCGGGACCCAATCCGGCCACAGCGCGCGGCGGTCGATCGTCGCGCGGCCGTACCATTTGAAGCCGTCCTTACCGACGCCGACGCCGTAGCGGATGGCGGTCTTGTTTTCCATGATGACGTAGAGGAAATGGTGGCGGGTATCGACCACGACGGTGCCGACCGGCTCGCTGCTGAAATACTTGACGATCTGGCGATGCCATCTCTTGTCGATCTTGGCGAAGTTGGTCTTGCGATAGACAAAATTGTTGTCGCTGGCGGTACCCGCGAAAAAGGATTTTGCCGCCGCGGCTTGAGCAATATTGCTGGTTGCACCCACCGCGACCAGCGCCAGGCCGCCGAGCACGACACCCCTGCGTGACAAAACCATCGGCAATATCCCCCATGCCAAAAGCCTAGCTCAACCATAGTTGAGAATTACTTCGCCTCAAAGTGGAAAATGCCGCGTTGCTGCAGTCCGCCGGAAGCGGACTGGCGGGCGGTGAACAGATGCCATTCCAGCACTCCGCTGTACGCGCCCGCCGGTGCCGCAACGAAGCTGCGCCGAGTTAGCCTTGAGCACGAATGTGCATGACGGAGACGAGCCAAATCCCGTCGTCGACTTTGGTGATTCCGAGCCTCTGGCCGGCGAGCGTTGCGCTCGAAGCAGAGCGGTCGCGCTATTCTGCCAGCCTCCTGCATAGCCGCATTCCGTCGCGATCGACTGCATCGCTCTCAGAAGGCGCCCGGCGGCGGAAACGGCTAAAACGCCTGCTTTTTCGCCGGCAGCTCAGCCGCTTTCCGTCGAAGGGTGAACCCGTTGCCTAGTCCGAAATGGTTACTTGCGCTGCAGCTAATGTAGTCACATTCTTGGGCAGTCGGAAGCCGCATGGATCGGCCAGGCGCGAGTAATCTCTTCGCCGGCGTCTCAAGGCAGTCGACCACACGTTTGCGGTGCTCTAAGGGGGAATCAATGAGATTGGCGATTATTTGTGCGGCAATGGTGATTGCCGTATCCACCGCCGCCGTTGCGCACGAGAAAAAGAGGCTGGTCAACACAGCGTCGGCCTGCGCCGACCTGTCGCGCAGCACGATCAAGAAAACCAGGGAAACAAAGCTGGATCGCAGTTCAACCGGAACTGTCTCCAGCGGGATTTCGAAAGACAAATCGGAGCCGCGCCTGGGCTATGAAATGGTTAATCCTGCAATCATATCTATCTATTAGCTGCGGAAAAGCAGGCAAGTCTATCGGCGTCCAGGCTACGCAGGCTTGATCCTGCGGGACAGAAGTTGCCACTGCCTGCGCTCAATGTTTGATGCGGTCGCGCAGTGCGTACCAAAGCATGCCGAGCACGTGGAGCGGGCCGCTCAGCGCCGTGCCGCCGGGGAACGGCAGCGTCGACAGGATCACCCCTTGCCCGAATAGCCATGCGCAAAATAGACCTCGCCGTAGCGGCCGACATGCGGCAGGCGCGGTGTCGTCAACTGGCATTTGCATCGAGTCGCAGCCGAATGAAGTCATATCGGGCGTGGCGCTGTAGCCGAAGGCTGAGGTCGGAATCAGAAAGGCACCTGCGCTCAACGGCCATTCGCCCGGCGGACCCGCCAGATGACATTACCGACGTCGTCGGCGACGAGCAGTGCGCCAGTCTGATCGATAGCTACGCCGACCGGACGGCCCATCGCCTCGCCATTACGCCCGATGAAGCCAGTGAGCACATCTTTCGGAGGGCCGCTCGGTTTGCCACCACGGAACGGCACGAAGATCACCTTGTAGCCGCTATGCACGCTTCTATTCCACGAGCCGTGCTGGCCGACGAAGGCGCCGTTGCCGTAGGCCGGACCGAGCCGGGCGCCTTTGGAGAAGGTCAGTCCCAGCGAGGCGGTATGAGAGCCCAGGGCGTAGTCGGGCTTGACCGCCGTCGCCACGAGATCGGGGCGCTGCGGCTTGGCGCGTTCGTCGACGTTCTGTCCGTAGTAGCTGTAGGGCCAGCCATAGAAGGCGCCGTCACGAACCGAGGTCATGTAATCCGGCACGAGGTCGTCGCCGATCTCGTCACGCTCGTTCACGGCGACCCAAAGCTCGCCAGTTTCAGGATTCCAGGAGAGCCCGTTCGGGTTGCGCAGGCCCGAGGCGAAGACCCGAGTACGACGGCTCGACCGATCCACTTCAAGGACAGCGGCGCGGTTCTTCTCCGCGGCTATGCCGTTTTCTCCAACGTTGCTGTTGGAACCAACGGTGACATAGAGCTTGCGTCCATCCGGACTTGCGATCACGTCCTTGGTCCAATGATGGTTGAGGTCCCCGGCCGGCAAGTCGATGATCTTTTCCGGCGACGTGCTGACTCGGGTCTGGCCGTTGGAGTAGGGGAAAGCGACGAGTGCGTCGGTATTCGCGACAAAGAGCTTGCCTTTGGACAGCGTCATGCCGAACGGCGAATTGAGGCCTTCCGCGAACGTCGTTCGCACATCCGCAATGCCGTCGCCATCAGTGTCGCGCAGGAGCGTGATGCGGTTGGCGCTTTTGGTTGCGGCGCCGGCCCGCTTCATAGCCAGGTCCATGAAGACCTTTCTAAGACTGAAGCCTTCGTCATGCTTGGCAGGGGCATTGGTCTCAGCAACCAGCACGTCGCCGTTCGGAAGCACATGCAGCCAGCGCGGATGGTCGAGGCCGGTAGAGAAGGCGTTCACTGCCAGCCCCTTCGCCGGGGTCGGCATACCTCCTTTCTGCCAGCCTTTCGCCTCGGCGATGTTAACAGTCGGGATCAGCGTCGGTCTTGGTTTCGGTAAAGTGGGGTTGGGGCCATAGCCGATTATTGCCTCGGCTTTTTGCGCCGGAATGCCAGCGCAGCTCGCCATGACGGCTCCCAACACCGCTACGAGTACGCTTCCTCGGAAGCCGGCATGCATCGGAAGTCCTCCGCATGGATTTGCGTCGTGCTCTTTGTGTAAACGGAAATCAGTGGCTTATTCTTCCAATTGCTTCGAAACAGCGGCGCGTGATCCGAGGGCCAGGAATTCGCGACAGATCTGCTCTCGGTAGAAATATGGCGCGAGGAGATTGTGGCAACCGCCCGAATATCTGTCGCGCGATATGAATCTCACATTCGTATCGCGCGAAATCGATACGGCTTGCGCTTTTCGGTATCGAGTTGCTCATGGGCCAACATGCGTTGGAATGGAACGAGACCGTGAACGGCGGGACCCACAATGACCCACCGATTGCACTGGCTGGTGAAACAGCTGTTGTCGCTGCTTAGCAAGGCGCTGCAAATCTGCTAAAGTCTGCGGTGGGAGGAGACGGATATCCAATCGCTGCCGATAGCACATCCAAGTGTAGCGAAGGCGAGACCCGACGCATCACTCCCGCTCGCCTATTCTCTCGCGACGCTCTGCTGGCTCCTGTCGGCCGGCGTCTATATCGCCGCCAAGTGGGTTGCCCCCGAGATGCCGCCTTGGGCACTCTGCTTCTGGCGGCTGACGCTTGCCTGCGCGATCCTGCTGCCTATCGTCCATCGTCATCACGGGGCGATGCTCGTGCTGATCCAATCCCGGGTGATCGAGGTGCTGGTCATCGGCGCCATCGGGCTAACCTTGTGTCAGGGCATGATCTACACGGGCCTCAACTACACCAACGCGACAACCGCCGGCATCATCATGGCGCTGTCGCCGATCATGACGATGGTGCTTGCCCGCTTCGTGCTCGGCGAGCCCCTCGGTGTCTGGAAAGCGCTTGGAGCGCTGGTCGCTCTGGCCGGGATGGTGGTGATCGTGGCGCGCGGCGACCTTGCCGCGCTGATGCAGCTGCAATTCAATCCCGGCGAGTTGTGGATCGTCGGCAGCGCCTTTTGCTGGGGCCTTTACACCGTGCTGCTGCGTCGCGCCAAATTCGCTATCGAGCTTCTGCCGATGGTGGTCCTGCTGCTGGGAGCCGGCGCGCTGGCCGCACTGCCCCTTTATCTCTGGGAACTGTTTTCCGGGGATCGTTCGGCGCTGCATGCGAACGGCCTGCTGGCCCTCGCCTATGTTGCTGGCCCGGGCGGCGCCCTGATGTACTATCTCTACAACCGTAGCGTCGAGACGCTTGGCGCCGGGCGCGCCAGCATGCTGCTCTATCTGCAGACCGCCTTCGTCGCCGTTCTCGCTTATCTGTTCCTCGGCGAAAGCTTGCACGACTACGATCTCGCCGGCGCCGCCCTCATCATCGCCGGCCTGCTGCTCGCCACCGCGATCAAGCCGAGGCAGCGCACGGTGCGTGTCGCGTAGTGAACCTCAGCACCGCCGCTTCGGCCAGTAACTCGTAAGTCTTTGACAGTCTTTTCGGCCGGTGCGGCCCATGACATTGAAGGCGGCGCGTGTTGGATCGCGATAACATCTTCTCTGCGGAAATACCGCCATGGCCGCGTCGAGCGGTGATCAATGCCGTTCAGCCATCATGCCAAAGGGAGACGGCTCTCGTGCCCGCCCATCCTCGAGCTCGAGCATCGAATCGAAATAAGTCTTCCAGCGCGTATCGTGGGTCACAACGCAGATCGCGACATTGCGGCTGTCCGCCAGATGCCTAAAAACCTTCATCACCATCTCCGCCCGTGTACCATCCAGTGCGGCGGTAGGTTCGTCGGCTAGAATAACGGTGGGATCGTTTGCCAAGGCCCTGGCGATTGAAACGCGCTGCTGTTCGCCGCCGGAAAGTTGGGAAGGATAATTGGAGCCGCGATGTTCGATGCCCAACGCGGCGAGAAGCCGGCTGGCTCGCGCCTGCGCCTGCTGGCGACCGACATCGTTGACCTGCATGGCGATGGCAATGTTTTCGGCGGCCGTGAGAAAGGGGATCAGGTTCGCTTTCTGGAACACAAACCCAAGATGGGTCCGCCTGAAGGCTCGTAGCTCGTTGAGCTTCGCACCGGGACGCGAAATCACCTTGCCGTCGAACAGGACCTCTCCCGTGGTCGGTGTCTCCAGCAGACCGGCGATCATCAGCAGCGTCGTCTTGCCGGAGCCGCTGGGCCCGACGATGCCGGTAACACTGCCGGGGCTCAAGGTCAGCGAACCTGCCGCCAACGCGGTGACCGGCGAGCCGCCGCTCTCGTAGACCTTGCTGGCATTCCGAACCTCCAGCGTGGCGAGGCGGCGCTTCGACATCAGGCCAACACTTCCTGGGCACGGACCGCGAGCGCGCGACGAATCGCAAACCAGCTGGCCGCAAGGCTGAGTGCCATCAGCACGAACGACAACACGCCAAGATCGGATTCGGTCATCAGCACAGTTCTCGGAAATCTCGGATAGATCGTAAACGAGATGGCTATGGCCAGAACGAGGCTGCAAAAGCCGATCAGCCCCGCCTGCTGCGCAATCATGCCGATGATCACCCGGTCACGGGCGCCGATCAGCTTCAGAAGTGCTATCTGCGCGACCTTCTCGATTGTCATCGTATAGATGGTCAGTGCTATGACGGCGCAGCAGATCAGCAGCGTCATCGTCGTGAAAGCCAGGATCTGGACGCGGAGCTTGCCGAGGCGGCCGTCCAGTAGAAGCGTTTCCTGGTCCTGCTGCGTGAGGACCTCGACGTCGCCCCAGCGTTTGATCGAGTCACGCACGACCTCCTTGTCAGCGCCCGGGAGAGTTTCGACGATGACCGCAGCGACACTTCCGGTCTCGTCGCCGAGACCCATGCGCGTCTTGCCCTTGGCCGCACGGTTGAGGAGGATCGCCTCGCTGGGCAGCAGTCGGTTGATGACCTGCGCGTCCGGGATGGTGACGAACAACAATCCGTCGCCACCCATGTCGACCTGCCCGGACGACACGCCGACAATCGTATAGCTATCTCGTCCAAGCCGGATCTCGTCACCCACAACCAGGCCTAAAGTCTTGTCGGCTATGGCCTCGTAGCGATTTGATTGGAAGTACCGGCCGGCGATCAACGGTATCCAGCTGCCACTGTCGCTTGGATAGTCCACACCAGTGACGGACATTCGCAGCGGAAGCCCGTCAATTTCGAACTGCTGGTTGTATTGGATGAACCGGCGCGTTGCCGCCACACCGGCCACACCGGCCACGCGGCGATCGAGATTGGCCGGTACGGCGGAGGATTCGGCGAACGGTCCGGACTTTCCCCCTTCGACGACCCAGAGGTCGGCACCAATGCCGTCGATCACGATCAAGGCTTCGTAGACGATGCCGCGATACATGCCCAGCATGCCGATCGTCGCCGCCATCAGCAGGCCGACGCCGAAAACGGTCAGGATGAACCTCAGCAGGTTATGCCTGATATCTTTGACCGCGAGATTCACCTGCTCAATGCCTGGAGGTTAACCGCTTGGTACTGGAAGCGGCCTGTCGGACTGAGCACGACATCACCGACCTTTAGGCCGCGCGTGATCTCGATATCGGTGCCGCTGGAGTAGCCCAGCGAAACAGGAGCCCAATAGGCCCGCCCGTCATGTGCAATCCAAAGACCCACCCGTCCCTGGTTTCTCGCCAGGAATCGCTGTGGCACCGCGATGCCCGGTGACGGCGATTCCGCTTGGATGGTGACGCTTGCACGCTGACCCACAGCCCAGTTCGCCGGCACCTCGCGCAATTTAAGATCGACCGTGAACTCGCGCGTCTCTTGATCGACCTGCCGGCCGATCCGCGCAATGGAAGCAGCGTAGGGCCGTTGCGGATCCGATGAGAAGGTGACTTTGGCTACTTGCCCCGGCCGAAGCGACCCCATCGCGGATTCGTCGAAGCGCGCCATGACCAGCAATGACGTCGGGTCGACGATCTGCATCAGTTCGACGCCCGGAGAAAGCAGGTCTCCCACCGTGCGGCTGCGGGAAACCACCACCCCATTGACAGGCGAGCGTATCGAGGTTTCGCCGAAACGGCTCCGTATCTGCTCGACCTCGGCGGAGGCGGCCGCGGCCTGGGCCTTTGCGCGCTCGATGCTAGCGGTCGCTCGCGCCAATGCGGCCTCGGCTTGCTTCTGGGTGCCTTCGAAGAGGTCGAACTCGGCCTGAGAAATCGATTTGCTGGCGAGCAGGCTCTTCCTGCGATCCAGATCTGCCTTTGCAGTACGGGCGGCGATAACCAGCCGGTCACGCTCCAATTCGGCCTCGCGCACGCTCTCCGCCGCGGCCCGGTCGTTGGCGACCGCTGCGGCAAGCTGATACTCGATTTCAGTCGCGTTTAGCGTGGCGAGGATATCGCCGGTCTTTACCTCGTCATTCCGGTCGACGCGAACGTCGGCCAGGAATGCCTGGATCCTTGCCGTCACGACGACCTGGTTGGTTGCACCAAGGAGGCCGGGTCCGGCGATTTCACGCGCGATCAGCCTTCGCTGGGCGACATAGGACTCCACCTGAGCAGGCCAGATATACCAACCAGAAAAGAGCCCGACTGCCGCCAGAACGGCAAACAAGATTAAGATGAAGCGAATCACGTGCCTTTTACCTGCACCGGCTTCCACCGGCCCCGCTGACCCCTGAATCGACGCATCACTATATCGCCGCCTGCTCGGCTGCATCGACCGCCGGTTGCCCAGCCAACAGTCGTTCGATGACTTCCCTCAGGATATCTTCTGCTTCTGCACGGTCATAGCCCAATTGGTCGAATATCAAGGTCAGACCAAGACCGTTCGCGGTCGGAAAGGTACGCAGATCCATCTCGCTGGTACGTGGTTTTTCTCGTCGCATGTCAGGCAGGGGCGTCACTTTGAACATGCCGAGATCAAGTTCGCCACCGGCATGGGCCCTTTGAAGGGGGGCCGACTGCGTGGCGCGTGTCCATCTGTCGACTGTTTGGGTGCCGGCGACGAAGAGGGAGGTATAGGAGCCCTTGGCCACGACTTCGTCATGCACGTCTCCGAAGTAGTTCGAATCCATGAAGGGCGCGAACTGGATAGCCTCTTCGATCCCTTCTCCGAGCGAACCGGCTAACGCTTCGATTGTCTCGAACCGAGACAGCCGCGCACGCACAGGGACGTCCGAGGCGACGAAATTGACATAGTTCTCCAGCCGCCGGTCGTGGCGCAACGCTGCTGGAACCTGCATCACCATATCGTCCACGCCGCCGCGCGACCCGATGGTCTGCGCAAAGGCCGCGATGATCATGGCCGTTTCCGTCGTGCCGGCTGCCCTGGCACGCTTGCGCAGCGCATCCTGCTGGTCGCTGGCTATCGAGAGCGTCACGTCCTCGCTAAGGCTGCAATCGATCAGGTTGACATTCGTCCGGCGGCCTTTCGCCTTGCGCCCGAGATTGGGAATTTGCGGCAAGGGCTCGGCGAATACCTTGCGCAGGAATGCGTCGCGCCGTTCGAACGAACCAGGCTTTCCGACATGGTCGAAATCCCGGATGAATCGGTCGATACTCATTTCCACCGGATCAAGAGGCAGGCCGAGATAAGCCTTGACTGTTTCCTCGACGATGAGGCCGAGGGAATAGCCGTCAACAACGAGATGATGTGCCTTGGCGACGATAAGGTCGCTCTCGGAGCCGAACCGGATGACGGTGACACGGAACATCGGCGCCTGGATATCTATGCCTTCCTGCGCGAGTTCGGTTGCGCGCTCTAACGCTTCGGATTCGTCGGCGACTTGCTCGACCCTGAAGAAATCGGTCGGGGTCCTTTCCAGATACGCGCCGTATCTAGCCCCCTTGCGGAAGAACCGGGTACGCATCACCTCGTGTCGCGCCATGACCGTTTCGATCGCCCGTCTGAGACGATCGGCGTCCATTTGCGGCCGGATCTTGAACTCCTTGCTTACAATGAATGCGGCACGCGCATGCGAAGTCGCGTCTGGATGTTCCTGGAAACGCAGTAATCCCAATTGCGTGCTAGTTACTGCTATCTCTCTTTCGACGTTGGGCACGCCGTTGAGCGGTGAGCGCTCGACATCCTGGCCTCCACTCGGCTGACCGGACCACTCGCGCAGACTCCAGCCCATTGCGATGGGCACCAGGCGGCCTGACGTTTCGAGCTCGGAGGAAAGCTCGTCGAGAAACTGATCGAGTAGCAACCGCGCTGCTGCTTCTTCGACAACGTCGAGATCCACGGTCAGCCGGCAGACAACGCCGGCTTCGCTGGTCGCTGCGGACAATTGTATCTCGTGCGCGGATGCGGGGATCGCATCGAGAGGATGGTCCAAGGCGGCGAGCGCCGTAACTTGGCTACGGTCGAGAAAAGCGAAGCCGAATTGGCGCAGCGAAACATGGCGAATGCGCAGATCTTCTTCGAGCGCCAGTTCCAGAGACGACGTATCCATTGACCGATGCGCGTGGCCGTTTGCGTCGGCACGCTCGACCTTCCTCAGCAGATCGTAACCGAGTTCATTCATGGCTCGCAGGACAATCGGATAGGACCCATCCAAGGGGCCTATCAATCCGCTTGGTGCTCCCTGCCCGCGCTCGCTATACCAGCGGTCGACGACGATTGATTGGAGCGAGAGGCGGCTTGCCAAGGCCTTGGCATAGGCGGCCAGAAAGCGCGCGGCCGGCAACTCCGATCCCGACGCGAATGCTGCTGCTGGAAGCGTGATCTCCAGCAACCCGATACGGCCCCTGTTGGTTCCCATACCGACGGGAGACGCGGCACGACTGCGGCCGGGGATCGGTGCGATCGCAGGCGCGTGGTGAAGTATCTCCTTCCAATAGGCGAGGTCGCGACGATACTCGCTCGATCCGGGCATCGGATGAGCTGCGCGCGCGTAGTCGGTAAAACTAGGCCCTGCTTCGACCGCTTCTGCTTCGTCTTGCACAAGCTGCGCAAGCAAAAGATGAACCGACAACGTGTCGGCAGCCGCGCGATGAGCCCGGATTTGTAGATCGTGACCGCCATCCTGCCGCTGCCACGCGCCGATCCGCCATAGCGGACCAGGCAGCGCCACATCGCCCAAACGACCGCCCGGCGAAAGCACTTCAACAATCGGTTGAGCCTCGAAGCCGATCTCCCCGGCGCCGGACGCCGATATCGCACCGGTCATCCGGAGCGCGTCGTGTCGCTCGACCAGTCGCGCCAATCTTGTCGCAAGCGCGGCCAGCGACACGCCAGGCTCAATACTCGTCTCGACCAGGATCTGATTGTCCGCCTTTGCGACCGCCGACGACATCGGCAGTCCATCCAGCATCATCGCATTGACCTGGCGGCCAAGAGGCCGGAAGGCTTCCTGCGCTGCAACGCCATCGGAACTCGCTTGTGCGGCCAGGACCTGCAAGGCGGACGCCTTCAGTTTCGCCTCAAAAGCGGAAGCAACGAGGCGCGACAGTCCCGCGATCGTCGGCGCTTGCAGGAACTTGGCGACAGGGATGTCGACTTCGACCTGAGCCTCGACGCGGTTTTTCAGTTCGAACGATGAGAGGGAGTCGAGACCGAGCTCACTGAGCTTGCGGTCATCCGCCAAGGCGCTTGCCTCGACCTTGAGGACTTTCGCCACTTCGCGCCGGATCATGTCGGCGAGCAGGTCGTCCCACGCCTCGCGCGGCGCGGCTGCAAGCTCGGCCTGAATGCGAGACCGCCCTCCGGTTCTGTCTCCAAGCAGCGGCGAAATCCTCGGATTCGTCGCTGCGCCGGGGTTCGTGCGTGCGATCGCAGCCCAGTCGATATTGGCAAAGCCGAGATTCTCCGATCTGGCGCGCACAAGATAGGACAGGGCCGCCGCCGCTTCAGAATCCTGAACCGGCTTGATGCCTACGCTATCGAGATAGTTGGTCATTGCTTCCGACCTGGCAACGAATCCACTGCCGGCGATCATGCCCCAGGCGGTGGACGAGCCGGCCAGGTTGCGACCCCTGCGGTACGTGGCGATTGCGTCCAAAACAGAGTTGGCCGCTGTGTAGTTGGCCTGCCCAGACGAACCGATAACCTGCGCGATCGACGAGAAATTCACGAAGAAATCCAGCGGAATATCGTGTTCGACAACGGCGACATGCAAGTTCCACCCGCCGGCTATCTTCGGCCTCAGCACGCGGTCGATCTTGCCTGCATCGAGCTGCGAGACGAAAGCGTCCTCGATGACCGCGGCGCCGTGCACGATGCCGCGCAGAGGAGCGTCACCCCCAGCATATTCGCCGATCAGCCTGCCGACGGCAGTAGCATCGGTCACGTCCAGAGCGGCGCGAACGATGCGCGTGCCACGTTGCTCCATGATCTCGATGGCCACAGCCGCTTCGGCATCTGGAACACCGCTTCGATTGGCAAGGATGATGGTTCCCGCGCCTTTCTGACTGAGCCACTCGGCGATCGCAACGCCAAATCCCTTGAGCCCACCAGTGACGAGGTAGGAAGCCTGAGCGGAGACGGCGAACTGTGCGCCGAGGTCAAGTTCGATGTCCACGGAAGGTTCGTCGAAAGTGACGATCACCTTACCGATGTGCAGCGCTCGCGAAAGCATGCGCATGGCTTCTGCCGCGCGCGATGCCGGGAAGCGGGTCGCCTCCAGCGGCTTATAGACGCCGGCGGCAACCTTAGCCTCCACCTCCACCAGCAATTGCCTGAAGAGGCTCTCCTTCTCGACGGGGAGCGTCGAGAGATCGATGACCGAATAGGCGTTGTTGCGATAAAGCGAGCGAAGCCCGATCGGCTTGTCGTCGGCGAGATCGCGCTTGCCGATTTCGACCATCCTGCCGAAGGGCGCCAGGCACTCCAGACTCTTGTCGATGCCGTTGCCAGACAGCGCGTTCAGCACCACGTCGACGCCGCGGCCACGCGTAAGGGAACGCACCTCGTCGGCGAAATCGAGAGCGCGCGAGTTCATGACCTCATCCACGCCCCATGTCTTCAGGAAGGCGCGTTTTGTGTCGCTGCCTGCAGTGCCGAAGACTCGAGCCCCCACATCATGCGCGACCTGGATGGCGGCGAGCCCGACACCACCCGAAGCCAGATGGATCAGCGCGGTTTCGTCCTGTGCCAATCGGCCGATATGTTTGAGAGCGTAGTGAGCGGTAAGGAAGGCTGTCGGGAGGGTCGCGGCCTGGATCAGATCAATACCATCGGGTACGCGCATGGCGAGATCCGCCCGGAGCTTGGCGAAGCGTCTGAGGTAGCCCTTGCCCATACCCATGATGCGATCGCCGGGCTTGAGATTGGTCACCCGTTCGCCGACCCTGCGGACGGTGCCGGCGAACTCCAGCCCGAGATTGCGCCAGTATGCCTCGTCATTCTCCAACTCGTCCGGCAAGATGCTGGTGGCCGCCATGATGTCGCGGAAGTTCAATCCGACCGCGGCGACCTCGACCATGACCTCGTCTGGCGCCAATTCGGGATCGGCGATTTCGCGTAGTACGATGTTGTCGATGGTGCCAGGCCCCGTCATGGTGACGGCGAAGTTGGAAGAATCCCGCGCGGTCTCCAGCGTCCGCCGCAACGGCGCCACTTCGTGCAAAGCCAGTTGCTCCAGCCGCGGGACATAGCGTTCGGCGCCACGCAGGATGAATTCCGTCTCTGCGGTTTCCTCCAGCACGGCGCCCGAAATGCTCACCCCCGACTGCAGCGATGTGGGATCCGCATCGATAAGGCGGATGCCCAAACCTTTGAACTCGTTTGCCATTGTGCGAGCAATGCCGATTAAGGCGCTCTCACTCAGGCCTGAAAGGCTCATCGGCTGGTCACCTTGCACAAGCCGGCTGCCGGACGTGACGACAACCAGTTCGGGCCGCTGTTCGGACGAACTGTGCAGCCGGTCGATGACTTTTCCAAGCGTGATCAATTGGTGCACGATAGGCGTGATCCTGGCGAGAAGCTCGTCCCCGCCTGCTTTGTCGTCGAGTTTTTCGGGGGTGGCGGCGCTGAACAGGATGCCACCTGTCCCACCCGATTTGGTCATGAATGCCCGGATCGTGGCGAGCGCTTCATCCGCATCGAGGTTCAGGAACGGCGCGGGGTTTGCGACCTCGACCGTCGCTCCGCGGCTAACCAGCTCAGCCAATGTCGCTTCGAGGCGCTGCGTTCCATCACCCACCACCAACCAGTGGGCGCAATGCAATGAGGGCGCTGCCGGTTTGGCTTCCTGCTTCTCGAAATGCTCCTCGAAAACACTGGAGCCCGAGCCGGCACCTTGCTTGGCCCTGCTGCTCCTGACCTTGCCCAGCGCCTTGGTCTGAAGGTTGTCGAGAACGATGAGCGGCTGCCCTTCCGGCGAGAACACGCTGAACCGCATCGAGTACGGGTCGAGACCCGGCTGGATGTCGACGATCACCTCGGGCGTCAAAGGAGCGCCCAGCAGGATCTTGCGGGCGCCGGTCGGCAGGCGCAACTGATACTGGGCCTTGTCTTCATTAGCCGGCGGCAGCGATTCACCTGGAACCCACACGCCGTCTCGATGTGAAGCCAGGCCGATGCCGGCCTGGAGCACCGCGTCCAGCAATCCGGGGAAGGCGAAATACTGCTTCGCCAAGTTGGGATCCTTGCTTGACAGCTTGGCAACCAGGCGGTCGCCGACAATGTCGAGTGCGTTCACCGACTGGAAATAGGGACCGTATTCAAGCCCGTGCCGTTCGGCGAGACGGTAGAATTCCGTCTTTTCGACTAGGTTCGGGCGATCCAGCAGCAGGTCGGCAGGAGCTGGTGCAAGTTCATATTTGTGGCTGAAGCCATAAGCTTCGGCACGCGTCCTCCAGCCATCCTCCGAACCTCGATGGAACGTGGCGATGCGCAGCCTGCTACCGACCGGATCGAACGTCGTCGTAAACAGTACGACGTCGTCCTCCGCGATGGAAAGCGCTTCGTACAGTTTGAAATCACGCAGTTCCACGGACTCAGAGCCGAAATGGTCGCGCAGTGCGGCCCCCATGATTTCGATGTAACCGACGGCCGGGAAGAGGCAATCGCCGCTGACCCGATGGTCAGCCAGGAATTTGAAGCCTCTGAGCGTGATTTCGTTCGTCCAGGACGGCGCCGCAGTGAAGTCGCGCCATCCAAGCAGTGCGTGCCGGGGTGCCTCGAACAGGAAGTTCTTGGTTTCCTCGGATGTATTCAGCAGGCGCTGGTTGTTCCAGGGTAACTTGGGAACGGCCACGTGGCCACTCAACGATTTCGGCCGGTCGAATTCGACGCCGGCAACATGAAGGCTGCCCTCGGCCCGCGCCAGCGTCCAGAAATCGTCAGTTTTGCGATCGAGCGAGTTCACCGCGGCGGCGTCTACCCCGCGCTCCTGCGAGATGCCTCGGATGAGCGGCGTCAGCGTGCGGTGCGGACCTATTTCCAGGAAAGTATTGATGCCGAAATCGAGGGTGAAATCCAAGGCCTTGGTAAAGCTGACGGGTTGGCGCAAATTGGCCCACCAGTAGTCGGCGTCGAACTTCGTCTCGAATATGCCGGTGACCGTCGAGATGATCGGCAGACGGCCTTCTTTCCAGGCGACCGGACCCAGTTCGCCGAGGAACCATTCCTTGCAGTCTTCCAGATGCGCGCTGTGCCATCCGAAATCCATGGTCATCCGGCGGGCCGTCGCATCGGGATAGGCTTCCGCGACCTTGGCCAGCACGCCAAGCACCGCGTCCTCCATGCCGGAAATCGTTTGCGCGATCGGGCCGTTGTAGGCGGCAATGACAACGCTTTCGTCACCGGGCAGCAAAGGTTCGAGTTGATGGACCGTCAGCCCTATCGTGGCCATTGCACCGCGCCGCTCGCTCTTCAGCGGGATGAGGCCGCGTTTGGCAATGATGCGAGCCGCCGTCTCGATATCGATGATACCTGAAACGTAGGTGGCCGCGACCTCGCCGAAGCTGTGGCCGATCAGAAGCTCAGGCCGCACGCCGGCCTTTGTCCAGCGCTCGTAGAGGGATATCTGCGTGGTGAAGATGGATGCCTGGGTAACGTCGGCATCGTTGATGCGGGTCTTTTTCTCGTCCCGCAGCATCTCCTCGACGGTCGACCAGCCGACCATCGGACGCAGCACTTCGTCGAACATCTCGGCGGTTCGGCGAAACGCACGGTCTTCCTTCAACAGGCGGCGCGCCATGGCCCACCACTGGCCGCCCTGGCCCGAGAAGGCGATGGCGAGCCGACGGTTGGATGCCCTGCCGGTGATGATGGTTGGCCCTTCCGCGCTTTGCTCGATGGCTCCCTTAGCCAATGCGCGCAGTTGGGTCTGGAGCGCGGCACGCTCCGGCTCGACGATGAGCGCAGCCCGTTGGGCGAAGTTATCGCGCGCGCTGCTCAAATGGGCGGTGATGTCTTCGACCGGGGTCTCCGCAAGGGAGCCTCCCTGCTCCAGCGCATCGGCTAGACGGCCGGCCCACAGTTCCAGTCCGGCCGTGCTGCCGGCCGAGATCGGGACGGCTATCGGATGGCCGGCTATCACCGGCCTTGGCGCACGGTTGGCGCTGGCGGACAACCCCCGCCATCCTTCCACGGCGATGGAGGCATTGGTACCGCCAAAGCCGAAGGAGTTGACGACGGCCAGGATCGGCCGGCCGTGGTGGTCGATCGGCGTCGGCTTCGTTGCCACAGCGATGTTGAGCGCGTCGAACGGAATGCTCGGATTCGGGCGCTCGAAATTCCGGTTCGGCAGCACGATGCCCTTTCCCGCCGTCAGCACCGTCTTGATGAAACCCGCAATACCGGACGCCGATTCGAGGTGGCCGAGATTGGGCTTGAACGATCCGACATAGGCCGGTTTTGGGCGTGAATTCACACCGAATACGCGGCCGATAGCAGCCGCCTCGATTGGATCGCCGACCGGCGTGCCGGTTCCATGGGCCTCGACATAGTCGACATCGGCCGGATCGATGGCGGCGCCTTCCACCAGCGCCTCCAGCATCGCTTGCTGTGCTTCCCCGCTCGGCGAGGTCAGGGTCGGCGTATACCCGTCCTGATTGACCATCGAATGACGGATCACGCCATAGATCCGGTCGCCGTCGGCAATTGCCCGGTCGAGAAGCTTCAGCAAAACGAAACCGCAGCCTTCGCCGCGCACGAACCCGTCCGCCCTTTCGTCGAAGGTGTAGATACCGCCGGTCGGCGAAAGCATGTTGGCGCTGGAGAATGCGATAAACGGGCCTGGATCGAGCATGCAGTTGACGCCGCCGGCGAGCGCCGTCTCACAGGTGCCGGTGCTCAGGTGGCGCACCGCTTGGTCGATGGCAACGAGCGCCGACGAGCATGCCGTGTCGACGGCGATACTCGGCCCTTTCAGATCGAAACGGTGGGATATTCGGTTGGCCGCGATCGAGAACGCCGAACCGGTGCCGGCAAAAATATCCCCACCACCGACACGTCCGCGGCGCAGGTTCTGCGCGAAATCGTTGGTCGAGATTCCGATGAACACGCCGGTGCGCCCGCGGCGCAGGTCGGCCAATGTGCGCTCCGAATCCTGGACGGCCTCGAAGGCCACTTGCAACGCCAGGCGCTGCTGCGGGTCCATCGTTGTCACCTCGCGGGGCGACATGTCGAAGAAACTCGGGTCGAAGCCGAAAACGTCGCTGGCAAGAAACCCACCCCAGCGCGTCCGCATCTTTCCCCGGGCATCGGGCTCCGGATCATAGAATGCATCGACATTCCATCGATCCGCCGGGATATCGACGATGCCGCAGTTCTTCTCCAAGAGAAAGTTCCAGTACGAGTCCGCGTCCTGGATTCCTCCAGGAAACCGGCAACCAATTCCGATAACTGCGATTGGCTGTGTTGACTCAATGACCTGCTGAGGGGCATCGCCCCCACGATGAATGTTCATGCCCAGACCCCCGCCTAGTATACACCGTGGGTTGCCCAACCCACGGCGCACTTACAGTCACGGCGTATTTAAGTGCATGTCCTAACGGAAGCTCCAAGAGCAAAACTCGCCAGGTTAGCATTTTTATCGCAAAATGTGTCTTTTAAGCCGATTTGATTACTTTTTAGGCCAATTTGATTAGTTTTTAGGCCGATGTGGCTGCTTTTGAAGAGAAACCCGTCCGCTCGATCCTCGTCGCCAAAAACAGGCGTCCCCGAGGCCCGTTCCGGAGCGTCAACGCAATCCCAAGTCGAAATCGAAGCGGCGTGCGACGACCTGAGGACTGCGTGCACTCCAGGCGACGGCGGCCACGTGGTGCGCGCTTGGGCGGAACTCAATGAGCCTGAGGGGTTCAACCAATTCCAGTGGCGGCGAGAGGATATAGGCCTCGCCGCTCCCGTCCATCCCAATCTCGAGTCCCACCCCGGAGAGGCCGACGCCGGCAGCCTTGAGCACGGCTTCGCGACAAGTCCAAAGCCGGCAGAACATGAGGCGGCGGGCCTCTGGCGCCAGTGACTCAAGTTGTGCGATCTCGCCGGGCGCGAACAGAGAACGGGCCATGGACATCTCGCCGCTCCGCGGGGCGACGCGCTCGACATCGACGCCGACTTGCCCGGCGGCAGCCACGGCCACAAGGGCAAGATCCCCCGAATGCGAAAGGTTGAAGGCGAGGCGCCCGTCCGCAAGGAACGGCTTTCCCTGTGGGGTCTCCCGCAGATCGAGTTCTCCCGGCGCTCGGCCGGTGTACATGGACAGCACCCGGCGTAAGCCGGCATGAGCTGCCAGATGGCGCCGCTGATCCTGCTCGAAAACAAACCGTCCGCCCCTGGTCAATTCGGCTGGATTGAGCACGGCCATGTCCGACTGCGAAAGGGGAGCATCGAGAGCAACCCGCCACACATGGACGTCGATCCCGAGAGCCGGCACCACCCGCCCACCGCCGTGCGGCAAGACAACTCCGCTTTGCTTCATCTTACAGTTTTCCCGGCCGGGCGAGAGGTAGGGCTCGGCCTGCTGCAGCAATACGGCATTGACGACTGCTCCCCAAGCTTTGCCCGTTAACACCATAAACCTACGCGATTCTTGTGACACCTCTCGGCACGCTCATCATCGGCCACGCTCTAACGCGCCAGAGTGAACCAGTCCAAAGGCCGGAGGGACTTGGCTGCGATGCGGGTGCGCACCGATTTGGAACAACGAGCCTCAGAGTACCACCCGAAGCGGAGTCAGGTCATTGAAGCCGGCTGTTGTGGCGCAGCACGAGGCCGACCGCGCCGAGCAGTGCGTCGTTCTCCGTGTGCTTGCCAACGATTATCCGCGTGCGCAGCGCAGGCGCCACATCGCGGGACTTGATGAGCGTATGGCGTTCATATGACGCGATCAGTGGCGCCAGGAGAATGTCGCCCGCCAAGGCCATGCGGCCGCCGATTATGATGAGCGGCGGATTGAGCACCGAACCGATCAGGCCAAGGCCACGGCCGGCGAACTCTGCGGTGTCCTCGATCATCCGCAGCGCCCTCACGTCGCCCTGCTCGGCCATCATGATCACATCGTCCATCGTGACCGGCCGCCGCACGATGCGCGAAATCTGCTCGAGCGGCCGGGCAAAGCTGGCATAGAGCTCCAGGCATCCGCGATTGCCGCACCGGCAAAGGTCGCCGCCGGGATCGATGCTGATGTGCCCGAATTCGCCGGCGCCGCCGGCGATGCCGCTCACCAGCCGGCCGTGCTGGACAATGGCCCCGCCGACGCCCAGATCGACCTTGAACAGCACGAAATCGTCGTGGCCGACGGCCGCACCCCACATCAGCTCGGCAATGGCCGAGCAGTTGCTCTCATTGTCGGCGAAGATCGGCTGTTCGAGGACCGGCCCGAACACATCGCGGATGTTGACCCCGGCCCAGGTCGGAACAATACTCGCGCGCAGCACCACTCCTTCGCGGCTGACTGGGCCCGAGACGGAGACCCCAACCCCCAGGAGCCCCGCCATCGGCAGACCGTTCTCTTCGTAGCATCGGGCAATTACTGACTTGGCGAGCTGGGCCGCCTGTTGCGGCTGGTAGTCCAGACCCATGGGGATAGTTTGTTCGGCAACGAAAGAATGCGAGACGTCGGCGACGACGCACCGCATCTCGTCGAGGCCCAGGTGGATGCCGACGCAGGTGCCCGCAGCGGGATTGAGCGTCAATGCCGTGGCCGGCCTGCCAATGCCCCTGGCCGCGTCACGATGGGCCGAGGATTCGATCACCATCCCTGACTTTCTCAAGCCGTTGAGCGCGGTTGAAACCGTCGACCGCGCCAAACCGGTAATGCGGGTAATTTGCGACGCGGAAAGCACGCCGCGCTCGCGCAAGCATCGGACGATCAGGCTCTCCGGCGACGCGGACGGCCTGTCGATCAGCCAATTTCTAAGCGAAGGTTTGTTCATGATGAGCACAAAGCATGTTGACTGATAGCTCAAATATGTCATCTTGGAAAGAACGGAGATTACTGCATCTCGCCGGCCACGACCTCAAATCGCAGGCCACAAGCGGTCGAAACGAACCGTGCATCACATATGGGAGTGAAACGATGAAATACCTGAGGACGGCCTTTGCGGCCGCTACCGCCTTCACCTTGATTACCGGAACAGCGCTCGCGGAGCCGAAGACCAACCTCTTGCATCAATGGGCCACCGGATCGGACGCCCAGGCTATCGCCAAGCTCGGCGAGATGTTTACCGCCAAGGGTGGCACCTGGCAGCAGACCTCCATCGCAGGCCATACGGCCAATACCCTGGCCAAACTGCGTGCCGATGTGATCGCCGGCAACGCACCTCCCGCTGTGCAACTCAAAGGCCCCGAGATCGCCGAATGGAACGAGACGGGCATGACAGCCAATCTCGACGACCTGGCGAAGGCGGAAAATTGGGAGAAGGTCGTCGCTCCCGAATTGCTGCCGGTGATGAAGCCGACCGGGAATTGGGTGGCAGCGCCGATGAACATCCACCGCATCAACTGGCTGTGGGCATCGCCGAAGGTCATGAAGGACGCGGGCGTCACCGAGATGCCGAAGACATGGGCGGAATTCAACGCCGCCTGCGACAAGATCGTGGCCAGCGGCAAGATCTGCATTTCGCACTCGACCGCCGACTGGACCGACTCGACGGTCTTCGAAGTGGTCGTGTACGGTCAGGACCTCGATCTCTACAGGAAAGCTTTCGTCGAGGGCGACGTCGATGCCATGCGTAGCGACGGCATGGTCAAGGCCTTCGAGCAGTTTCGCACCATGACCTCGAAGTACATGGACCCCGGCATGAACGGGCGTGACTGGGATACCATGTCGCATCTCGTCGGCCGCGGCGAGGCCGCCTTCCACATCATGGGCGACTGGACGATCGGCCTGCTGACGGCCGGCGGCTTCAAGGAGGGCACCGACTATGTCTGCGCACAGGCGCCGACCGATTGGGGCAAGCCCGGCTTCATCTTGAATTCGGACTCGGTCGTGTTCTTCAAGCAAAAGGACCCGGACTACATCGAGGGACAGAAGCTGCTTGCCAGCATCATCCTGTCGCCCGAATTTCAGACCATTTTCAATCAGACCAAAGGGTCCATCCCGGCCCGCCTCGACGTCGATCTTTCGAACGGCTTCAATCCCTGCCAGCAACTCTCGCAAAAGGATCTGCAAGCCTCGATCGCCGCCGGCACGCTCGTGCGTTCAATGGCGCACAACATGACGGTTCCGCAAAAGGTCCGCGGCGCAATAATGGATAGCATCACGGAGTTTGTAGCAACGCCGGATATGAGTGCGCAGGACGCGGCCAATGCGATGGCGGATGCGGCCGAAGCGCAGGAGTGACGCTGCCGATGATGGCCGGGGCGAAGCGCCTGGCCAGACCTCGCCGGAGCAGCCCGATGTCCACCCATGATCTGATTGTACCAGCCGCAGCTGCCGCGGCCCGTCCGTGGCGCGAGCGCCTGGGCACGATGGTGCCCATTCTGGTGCTGGCGCCATCGATAGCGGCGAGTTTCATCTATGTTTTCGTCTTCACACTCTGGACGCTCTACATCTCCCTGTCCAATTCGTCGCTGTTGCCGACCTATGGGTTCGTTGGCCTGGACAACTACGCTTCGCTTTGGGCAAACCGGCGCTGGAACATCGCCTATACGAATCTCTTCCTGTTCAGCGGCTTCTATATCGTAGGCTCGATGGCGGTTGGCCTGCTGCTCGCGATCGCGATCGACCAGCGCGTCCGCGGCGAGGCGGTTTGGCGCACCATCTTTCTGTACCCGTTGGCGGTGTCCTTCATCGTCACCGGTACGGTGTGGAGCTGGCTGTATAACCCTGTCGACGGTATCCAGGCCTTCGTTCGAGGGCTTGGCTGGACCGACTTCAGCTTCGCCCTGACGGCCAACCGCAACACCGCGATCTATGCGGTGATCATAACCGGTATCTGGCAGTCGTCCGGCTTCGCAATGGCACTTTTCCTGGCTGGTCTGCGGTCGGTCGATCCGGATCTCGTCAAAGCCGCGCAAATCGACGGCGCGTCGGTTTTCCGGACCTATCGGAGGGTCATCCTGCCAACCATCGCTCCGATATTCCTGGCGGTGGCGGTCATTCAGATACAATTCGCCATCAAGACCTTCGACCTGGTGGCGGCGCTGACGCGGGGCGGGCCAGGCGTGTCCACGACCTTCCCCGCCATCTATGTCTACGACCTGATGTTCCAGCGCGGCCAAATCGGCGAGGGTGCCGCCGCGGCGATGATGATGCTCGCGGCGGTCGCGGTAGTGCTGGTGCCGTACTCCTTGTGGATCGTCTGGCGCCGGCGGGCGGAGGGCCGCAATGGCTGAAGTTGCCCCTAATGCCCGTTTTGATCCGGAGGAAGCCGCTGCCACGCGCCGGCATTTCTGGAGCCGCTTCCTTGTCTATGCCGTGCTGACGCTTTTCGCGGTCGTCTATCTTGTGCCATTGCTGGTGGTGATCTTCAACTCATTGCGCGAGCAGTCGGAGATTGCCCGCAACGGCCTCATCTCCGTACCGCGCAGCTTCCGGTTCGATGCGTGGGCGCAGGCCTGGGGATCCTACTGCGTCAGCGGTACCTGCGAGGGCATGAAGCGCAATTTCTTCAACTCGCTGGCGATGACGATCCCCGCCACCATCATCTCGACCATTCTCGGCGCCATGAACGGCTACATCCTCTCCAAATGGCGCTTCAGGGGTTCCGAACTGATCTTCAATCTGATGCTGCTTGGCGTATTCATGCCCGGCCAGATTTCGCTGATGCCGTGGGCGTTCCTGCTCGGCAAGCTCGGCCTGACCAATTCGACATATGGGCTGGTGCTTATCCACGTCGTCCAGGGCATCTCGTTCACCACCCTGTTCTGCCGCAATTTCTACGTCAGCATACCGGACGACCTGATCAAGGCGGCACGCATCGACGGCGCCGGCTTCTGGCGGATCTTCCGCAAGATCATCCTGCCCCTGTCGCCGCCCATTCTGATTGTCACCGTCATCTGGCAGTTCACCGGCATCTGGAACGAGTATTTGTTCGGCGTCGTCTTCACATCAGGCCAGCAGCAGCCCATTACCGCGGCACTGGTCGCGCTCACGGCCGGCGGCACGACCGCGCGTGCTTACGATGTGATGAGCGCAGCCGTGCTGATCGGCGCGTTGCCACCGCTGCTGATCTATCTGTTCGGTGGAAAATACTTCGTGCGCGGCCTCACCCAGGGCGCCATCAGATGAGGCGTCGCCCATGTCCGCGTTGATGATCCGCAACCTTCACAAGAGCTACGGCTCGCTCGAGATTCTTGCCGGCATCAATCTCGAGGCTAAGACCGGAGAATTCGTCGCCCTTGTCGGCCCGTCGGGTTGCGGCAAGTCAACCTTGCTCGCCATGATCGCCGGCCTCGAAACCGTCACGTCGGGCGAGATATGGATCGGCGACCGGCTGGTGAACTCCGTGCAACCCAAGGACCGCGACATTGCGATGGTGTTCCAGTCATACGCCCTCTATCCCACCATGACAGTGCGCCAGAACATCACCTTCGGCATGGAAAGCCGCGGCGTGCCAAAAGCGGCGCAGGCGGAAGCTGTCCAACGGGTTGCCGCGCTCCTGCAGATCGAACAGTTGCTTAAACGCAAGCCCGGCCAGCTCTCGGGCGGGCAGCGGCAGCGCGTCGCGATGGGGCGCGCCCTCGTACGCGACCCAAAGCTGTTTCTGTTCGACGAGCCCCTGTCCAACCTGGACGCCAAGCTGCGCGTCGATATGCGTACCGAAATCAAGAAGCTTCACCATCGCGTTGGCAAGACCACGGTGTACGTCACCCATGATCAGGTCGAGGCGATGACGCTTGCATCCCGCATTGCGGTGATGAACCAGGGCTCGGTCCAGCAGTTCGACACGCCGAAGCGGATCTACGACCGGCCGACCAACATGTTCGTTGCCGGTTTCATGGGATCGCCGGCGATGAATTTCATCCCCGCCCGGCTTACCGGCTCGACCAGCATCTCGGTACGCGCCGCTGACGGCAGCGATGCCAGCCTTGCCCTTGCCGCGCCGATGTCCGCCGGTGCGCCAAAGGACGTCGTGCTCGGTATCCGGCCGGAACACATCTACCGTTTCACGACCGATCTGAAGTCGCGCAAACCTGCTGTGGCGTCCATGCAGGCGCCGGTCGAACTGGTCGAGCCGACCGGGGCCGAGACGCTTGCCGTGCTCAGGCTGGGTGACCTGGAGATCACCGGCCGTTTCGAGCCGGACGACGCTCCAGTCATGGGCGAGACGATAACGCTGGGCATCGATATGTCGCGCGCCTGTCTGTTCGATCCAACAACCAAGGCGCTTCTGTAATCGATGTCCGTACAATTCGCGACTTATCCGAGCTTGACCGATCGGGTCGTGCTGATCTCCGGCGGCGCCTCCGGCATCGGCGCCGATATGGTCCGTGCCTTCGCCTCGAATGGCGCCCGGGTAGCCTTTCTCGACGTGCAAGACGAGCCAGCGGAGGCGTTGGTGAGCGAGCTCGCTGGTGCCGCCGGGCAGGCTCCCTTATATCTCCATTGCGATGTGACCGACGTCGATGCGCTAAAGGCGTCGGTAGAAGGCGTGCGCGCGCGGCTTGGTCCGGTCGCCGCCCTGGTGAATAACGCCGCCAATGATCAACGCCATCCCATCGACGCGGTAACGGCCGACTATTGGGACCGCAGCTTCGACGTCAATCTGAGGCATCACTTCTTCGCCGCGCAGGCTGTGCATCCGCATATGAAGGAACTCGGCTTCGGCTCGATCATAAACTTCTCTTCCATCGCCTGGCGTTTCGGAGCGGACCAGATGGTGGCCTATGCCACCGCCAAGGGGGCTGTGGTGGCGCTGACGCGTGCTTTGGCGCGCTCGTTCGGACCGGATAACATCCGCGTCAATGCGGTCGAACCCGGCGCCGTCATGACCGAGCGGCAGCGCGAGCTGTGGTTCAAGACGCAGGAGGCAGTCGACCAGACGGTGCAGCGGCAATTGATCCGCCGCGTCCTGCTGGGCGAGGAGATTGCACGCACAGTGCTCTTCCTGGCAGCCGACGACAGCCGCATGATCACCAAACAGTCCATTACCGTCGATGCTGGTCTGCGCTAGTGACGCTTCTCCGCTCTCCATTGGAACCGCCAAGCTGATGCTTCGTCTCGGCCTCAACCCCTACGGACTGACCTATCATCTCGGACTGCAGGGCCGCGGCACGCCACGGCACAATCCGGACGGCGTGGGGCTGGAAGGCTTCATTACGCTGGCGCAGGAACTAGGCGCACGCACGCTCGAGATCTACGAACCCTGGTTGACCGACTTGACTGACGCCGAAATCGTCGCCCTGCGCAGGCGTCTTGCCGCGCTGGACATCGTCCCGGTGGTGAGCGGCGGACTGCTGGTGGCAGGTCCGCTGGACAACGCCTTTCGGGCTGCGCGGCTGCTCGAGGCGACGACGATCCGTATCGCACTGACGCCTGTCCTGTGCGGCGACCGCAATGCGTGGGGACCGAAATGGAGTGAGTTCAACGCCACGATTCGCGCTGCCTTGACGGAATGGGGACCGCGTGCGGCGGCCGAGGGCTGGATGCTCGGCATCGAGAACCATCAGGACTTCGGCAGCGACGAACTGGTTGCGTTCTGCGAACTCGGCGGGCCGGGTGTCGGCATCACCTACGACACCGGCAACACCTTTCCTGTCGGCGAGGCGCCGCTTGCCTTCACGCGCCGGATCGCGCCCCATGTCCGCCATGTTCACCTCAAGGATTATCGCATTCAGTTCACGGATGAGGGCTACCGTCTGGTCCGCTGCGCGATCGGCGACGGCGCCGTGCCATTCGCCGAACTGGCAGCCATCCTTGGCGAGCACCACGACACGCTGACGGCGGTGCTTGAGCCAGGCGCGCTGGAGGCCCGTCACGTTCGCTGGCTCACCGACGACTGGTGGAACGGATATGCGCCGAAGACCGCCCGCGAGTTCGCCGCGTGCCTGAGTGCTGCGCGCGTGAACCGCCTTGCGGACGACGCCGACTACCGCACGCCATGGGAACGGGACGATGACGGCGCGCTCGTTTCGTACGAGCTCGACATGATCCGGCGCAGCGCCGCCAACATGAAGAAGTTCGATTTCATTGCAATGGAGAAATCAGCATGACTGCTCGAGAACTCAGCGGCCTGACTGCCTTCGTCACCGGCTCGGGACGCGGCCTCGGCCGCGTGATGGCCGACCGCTTGGCCGGACTTGGCGCAAACGTCGCGGTCCACGACCTCGATTGGACCCGGCCATCTCAATATGGCGAATTCGCGGATCTCGGCGACTCTGCCCGGGGCTTGGAGAAGCATGGGACGCGGGTGACCGCGGTCACCGGCAATATAGGCGACAAACAAGCTGTCGCCGAGATGAAGAGGAAGATCGAGGCCGATCTCGGCGACGTGCACATTCTGGTCAACTGCGCCGGCGGCGACATCGGCGCCAAGGGCGTAAAGCCCAATCCCAACAACGCACTCGATATCGACTACGAAGACATCAAGGTTCTGACCGAGAACAACCTCATAGGCACGATGCTGGTCTGCCAGGCCTTTGTTCCGCCCATGGTCAAGCGCGGCTCGGGCTCGGTGATCAACATCGCCTCGGCGGCAGCGCATATCGGATGCTCGCCCGAGGTGGTCTACTCGACGCTCAAGGCGGCTGTCGTCCATTATACGCGCTGCCTCGCCAAGGAATTGATCGACGATGGCGTGCGCGTCAATGCGGTGAGCCCTGGCGCCACCAAAACGGCACGCTTCCAGGCGAGCCGCGTGGTCGATCCGCAGCGTATGGACTCAAGCAAGAAATCGCTGAACCGGTATGCGGAGCCTGAAGAGATCGCCGAAGCGGTGGCCTTCCTCGCCGGTCCGCGCGCGCGCTTTATCAACGGGCAGGTAATCCGCGTCGATGGCGGTTTCACGATCTTTCCAGGTTAGGCCGCGACAGCCCACATCGGCTGCCCAGCTAAGCCTTGCCATCGAGCGCGGCACATAGCGTCACCGGGGTCGACCAGACCCACCCGCGCTTACGTTCGAAGCTTCGGTCCGTCGCGCGTCCGCACGAGCAGGATCGCCGCTATTTGACGCCCACGCTTTCAGGCCAGAGGACCTGGATTCCTTTGGCAGCGCATCCCGCACCTTTGCCGACTGGCCAAGGTCGATATGCCGTGCAAGCACACGCAGCACCGAGCGTGCCGCATCCTCGGGATCGACAGCACGGGTCGATTTCAATTCATCGGCGATGTGTTGCAGGAACTCCTCGAGCGAGCGTGTCTTGTCGGGCATGTCGGCGGGCCGATAGCGATCATAGTAGGCGCCCCGCACGAGCAGCGGCAGTTCCGCTCCCAATTTGGCTGCCAGTCCGACCTGCAGCCTGTGCCGAAGGGTTCGCAGAACGGCGCCCAACGTATGCCAGGCGACGTGTCGATCCGGACCAAGATCCACCATGATCTCGTCTAGCCAGATGTTTGTTATCTGCAGCGTTTTGTCAAAAACGTCCAAGCCGGTCGCGCTCATCGTCGCCTCCTCGAAAGGTTCTGCGGGCGAAACGGCGACCGGAGATAATTGTTTCGCGGTCCTGTGAAAATCGCCTGGCAAAGCGGCGGAAAGCGGTTCGGTCGGAGAGCCTGTCGGAGGTTGGTCTGCTCGACACTCTGCATCTGCCGGATTTCGGCGATCTGTCGGAAGTGGCCGTTTGCCACCACATTGAGTGCAGTCACCGCGGCCAGATTGTCGCCTTTCATTCCACCGTACGGTCTCGCGATAGGCGATTCCCTTGAAACGGATATCGCGCACTGCCGCTAGAACGTTGCACCGGCTCGGATGTCCCTTGGATACAGTGCTGGCGTCTTTGATCGCGGCAAGAAGAAGACAGGCCGAATCGTGGGCGTTCACGGCATAATTGCCGATCGGTCCGAAGCGCGCTGCATAGCGCGCGGCAAACTCGGCCGAACCGGCCACCCTGCCCGGTTCGGGCGTGGCGGAAAGCACGAGAACGCCTTCGCTCACACTGAGCTTGCGCTTATCGGTTCCGAACGCCGTCAGCAATGAGACCAGTCCTCACGTTGCCCGAACCCGGCTTTTGCCGGATATCTCTTGACCGATTGAGCGGCCCGCGCCGACAATGGCATTGGGAAGATGGCGGGATGTCGCCCACGGTGTTCGGCACCACTTGGCGAAAGCTGCGAAAGGGTTGTCATGGATTGGAAGCTGGAACTGGTCCCGGTCCCCGTATCGGACGTCGACAATGCCATCGCCTTTTATGTTGGGAAGGTCGGCTTTCACCTCGATCATGATCACACGGTAAGCGACGAGATACGTTTCGTGCAATTGACGCCGCCCGGTTCGGCCTGTTCGATTGCCATGGGCAAAGGCATCGTCGACAGCACCCCGGGATCCATACGGGGTCTGCAGCTGGTTGTGCCCGACATCGATGAGGCACACCGGCACCTGGCCGCCCAAGGCATCGAGGTCAGCGATATCAAGGATTTTCCCTGGGGCAGATTTGTCTTCTTTGAGGATCCCGACGGCAACACATGGTCTGTCCAGCAAATTCCACCTCGCAGCTGAGGCGGCGCGCTGCGGCAGAACGATGCTCGACCCAGACAGCGATGACCAAAAGAAAAGGCCGGACTGTTGAGCCCGGCCAAGCGTGAAGGTCTGTAACCTCCAGAGGGGAACGCGCCGGACGCAATGGGAGGAGACATCCGACGCAATCCGCATATGGGTCTCTACTGGTGACGTTTCAATGACATGCAGTGGACCAATGTCGCTTCGCCATAGAGCCAGGAAGGTAAAGCATTCGAAGGGACCGGTGGATCGCGCCGCCTGGTGGACACAAAGGTCGCCGAATGCAGGCGGCTCCTTGCATAGGGACTTCAGTCTGTAGGCCTGTCGACCAAGGGCCTGCACAGCCGAACTTTGGTCCGAGGCTGCTATCGCAAAAGCCCGAAACGCGAGAGTTTCAGGAACCGAGTTCAGAAGAGCCCCGTTGCGATGCCGACTGTTACAGGAGGCCGCTATGGATTCGAGCGTTCACCAGGCGCGTTGGCTGCTTTTTCCGTTATTTGGCCTGTGTTTCGGGATCGCAGCCATTGGATTTATTGTTGGCTGACGGTGAGAACTCGGCGCCCCCGCCGAGAGACGCAACGAAGCGAAGGCAAAAGACTTGCGCAGTAAATAGTCCCTTCCTGCGCCAGCGAGACCCACCAGTTACCCTCGTGGGACTGGTGGGTCTTGACCTTACCGATACAAACCATTGTTTTAAGCATTCGCACGAATTCGAACAGGAGGCAGCACGAAAGGTCCGTATGATTAAGGGGATTTCCGCCATGCGACTGGCAAGTTCATTGATGACGACCCGGAGACGAAGGGCCGGATCTTCGCGAGGACGTCATGTCGGCATTTCTGTAGTCGTTTTGACCTTCGTTCTCGTCGTGAGCCCCTATCGCGTCGTGTTCGACGGACTATCGCAGCCGCTCGGCCCGCTGGCTGCCTGGGCCAAAGGCGGCGGGAACGGCAACGGCAATGGCGGGAACGGAAATGGGAATGGGGGCGGCAATTCCGGCAATCCGGGTGGAAACTCCGGCAATTCAAACTCGAATGCCGGAGCCGGCAAGGGCAAAGCAAAGTCGCAGGACGACAATCTCCCTGATCCCGCCGCCGCGGTAACCCCGGGCAGCAGGCCAAAACTCTTTATCAATGCAACCACGGGAGACCGGATCGAGGTGAGTGGGCCGAGCATTGGCGTGGTGCATTCGAACGGCCTCAGCGAGCGCGTTGATAGCGGCCAATATGAAATGCGCGATGCCAAGGGCCGTACCATCATTCGGCGCCTGGCGACGCGTTCCGATCGGGACAGGTTGCTTGAAATGATCAACTGACGGCCAGATCACACAGCCGCCCCGTGAGGCTGTTTCGGCTCAAGCATGATCGCGAACAGGCGAATGCCGGCGCTCAGTCGCATCGCGTAAAGTCATTGCGGCTTCGGTCCTGTTGCTGACGTTGAGCTTGGCCAGGATTCGCGTCATGTGGTGCTTTATCGTTTTCTCATGCAGGTTCAGCCGAAGCCCGATCCGTTTGTTGCTCAGGCCCGCGGCAACCAGCGTCAGGATCTCCCTTTCGCGGCTGGTGAGTTCGGCAAGTCCGTCAACTTTCGCTGGCTCTTTTGATTGAGCCGACAGATCGGCCAGCAGGCGCGCCGACAATTGTGGACAAACATATCGTTCGCCCGAGGCTACCGTGCGCAGGATCGCAGCCAACGTCCTCGACCCGACCCCTTTCAGAACATAGCCTCTCGCCCCGCTCTGCAACGCGGCCATCACATGCTGGTTTTCTTCCGAAACGGTCAGCATCACGATTTTCAGTGCCGAATGCCGTTCCAGGGCCGGTTCGATCACGGCAAGACCACCCCCAGGCACCGAGATGTCCATCAGCAGAATGTCGGGCCGCCGGTCTTCGACTATCCGCAAGGCATCATCCCTGCTGCTTCCTTCGCCGACGATCTCGAACCCGCCGATCTGATCGAGCGTGCGCACAACGCCTTCCCTGAACAGCGGGTGGTCGTCAACGATGGCGAGCCTGATGGCTGCTGTCATGTCTGCCCCATTTCAACGATGTTGAGAGCCATTTTCACGATCGTGCCACTTTGTGAGGACGTCACGGTAAACTGGCCCCCGAGGCTTTCCACCCGCTCGCGCAGCCCAACGAGCCCCAGCCCCTCGGGACGCACGATTTGTGGATCAAAGCCGGGGCCGGCGTCGGACACTTCGATACAAACGCGTTCGCCGTCGAAATGTTTCTCGACCGACTGACCTTCACCTCCGGCATGACGGAATCCATTGTTCAGCGTCTCCTGGACGAAGCGGAAGATACAGATCCTGGCCGCCGGCGACAGCGGTGTATGGCCGCCGGTCATCGATAGTCTCACTTTGACGCCGGTTCGTTCTTCGTGCGCCTGTACGGCAATCTGGAGAATTTCACCCAGTTCGGCATGCTCTATATGCGGCAGGACAAGGCCCTTGCTGATGCTCCTGATCTCGCGCATGGCATCGTCCAGATGTGCTTTGATGGCCCGCAATTCCTGCGCACGCTTCGATTGCGACGTAGCAGGATCGGCAATGACCGGGCTATCGATCCCCAGCGCCGCAAGAGCAACCAGTTGCGCGGGGCCATCGTGCAAGTCCGCGCCGATGCGCCTGAGATAGCGTTCGTTGAGTGCGGTGGCACGCTGCGAAGCGCGCTGCACCCGCAGCCTCAAAAATCTGTTTTGAGCGAGCAGATCGGAAAGCTCGGCAATGCGCTGCTTCAACGAGCGGCTCTGCGAACTGATCGTGCGGCTGCCACGGAACACGATCGCCGACAGCCCGAGAAAGAAGGCCGCTGTGACCGCGGCAACGTCCAGCCAGGTTCGAATGAGTGCCTGATGCAGGTTTCTTTCAAAATCAGTGGCGACTTCGTAGAATTCCGAAACGGCCACCACTTCCCCCGACCATGGCTGCAGCACCGGATTGTAGATCTCGAGGAGATGCAAGCCGCTGGCTCTTTCGGCCTCGCTGTCCGGATCGTCGAGCCTGTCGAACTCCGAAACCATTTGGCCGGCGAATGCCGCCCGGAGATTGTCGCTGGGTTCAAAGCGCTTGCCGATCAATGTCTTGTCGGTCGAATACAGGATGGTTCCGTCGCGACGCCAGAGCTTGAAGGATTCGAGCCTTGTGCCGAGTGCCCCTTGTCCCAGCGTTTCATCGAGCGCATGGGCTACGCTCTCGTCGAGGACTTCGCTCTTGCGCATATCCGGAAGCAGCGGTGCAATAACGCTGTCCACGTAAAGAGCCGTAGCGGAAGCCGAATTCTGCGTGACCACGGTTTCTATGTGGTTCGTGACTGAAATCCCCACCACCACCATGGCCGACAGGGAGAATAGACCACCCGCGAGCAGGAACTGCGTGGCCAGCGACAGCGCATTCCAGCGGTCAACGAGGCTTGTCAGCCTGTGCGGCCTGGTATTCCGAATGGCCCGCTCGGCAGCACGCCGCGCCAGTGGCGCGATTCTGGAGAGCCGGCTAATCCGCTGTCGAACGTCGCTAAAAGACGCCATCCTAGGTGTGTAACCGATCAATCGCGATGGAACTAGGGCCTGATGAGAGGGCGAACAGCGCATCCGGCGCTTTTTTGCGCAAATCGTCTCATTGCGTCGTTCGGTAAAGCTCGGACGCAGCCTGCTTCAGCGCCGCCCGCCCGTCCGGCCTCAGATACATCATGTGCCCGCCTTCCAGCACCTCGCTGCGAATGGGCTTTGCACCGGCAAGCGAAGGAATTTGACCAAGCAGGTAGCGCGAGCCCAAGTACGGCGTCACCAGGTCGCTATAGCCGTTGACGATCAGCACGCCGAGGCTGGGGTTCAGCGTGCGCGCCTGCTGAAGGTCGTCCATGACACCCGCATAGCCCTGACGCGTCGGGCTCGTTCCATAATCCCAATTGCCGCTGACTTCGCGGTTGAGCAGCCGATAGCTGATATCCGTACGGAAGTTCAATTCATCACGCACATAGCCGACGAAAGCGGAGGTAAGCGCCGGCACGCTTCGGTCGAGCACCGGATCGGGACCCTCGACTCCCAAGCTCTCCGGCGCCAAATCCGCCGTTGCGATGTTGCCGTCATAGGCGCTGAGAACATTGCCCTTTGCCCGTGCAAACTCCTTGGCGAACAGCCCTATGGGAATGCGTGCAAAGTGCCGCTGGACGAGATCGAGCGGCAGACCGGTGATTGCGGCGACACGCTGGCTCGCCAGGCGTCCACCCTGCTCCAGCCCACCTGCCAGCGCGGCCAGATAATCGCCGAGCGCATAGCGTTCGACTTCCGCCAGCCGCTCCTGCAGGGCCGGACCGGAAACGCCTTCGCTGTGCAGGCGCACTGCCGCCAGCGACGGCAGTTCCAGCGCCCAGTGGAGCGGCTGGAACTCGTCCGGACGCACCAGCGTGAATTCGAGCGCCGGCGAGATCAGCACGACGCCACTCGGGCTGATGCCGATGTCTTCCTGAAGCTTCCTGGCGAGCAATGCTGCTCGAAAGCCGCCATAGCTTTCACCAGCCAGGAAGACAGGCGATGCCGTACGGCTGGTCTGCGCCAGATAGAGCCGGATAAACGCGCCTATCGACGCGGCGTCCTGGCTGACGCCCCAGAAGCTGTGTGCTTCCGTGCCGGGCGCTTCACGGCTGTAACCGGTTCCGACAGGGTCCACAAAGACCAGGTCGGTCATGTCGAGCCAAGTGTTGGGGTTGTCGAACAGCCTCTGCGGCGGCGGCAGGAAACTTCCATCGGCCGCTGTCGCCAGAACCCGCGGACCGAGCGCGCCCAAATGAAGATAGGCGGAAGCTGCTCCCGGACCGCCATTGAAAACGAAGGTGATCGGGCGACGCGGATCCGGTCCCGTTTCTTTCCCGGCGTGCAGAGCATAGGCGACATAGAAAATCTCGGCGGTGATATCGCCTTTGCCGGACGGTAATGACAGCGTGCCGGCCCTGGCCTCGTAATCGAGCGTGCGTCCGGCAATGACGATCGAATGATCGGAAGTCTGCGGCGGTGGCAGGAGCGAGAGAACCCCGCCGGTGGGCGGCGGCCGCTGGGCCGTCTCCGCGTGACCGACCCCAGTTCCGGCAACCAACAGCAGAAGAGCGAGGGCGATTTCTTGCAGCTTGATAGGCATGACGTCTCCGGAGCAATCGGCAGAAACTAGCACACCGTCGGCCGAACCAAAGTCACAGCACCGTGCGCCAGTACGTCTGACAAGAAGGGGTCGGTTTGGGAAATCCGATGCCCAGGCGGAAGATAGGGCGCGAGGGTCACGGCGGCAGCCTCAACCTCTTGCAGCGGATGCGCGCGGCGGAATGACCTACCAAACGACTTCGTGAATTTTCTGCCGGTTGACTCGATTGGCCCACTTCCTAGGTTGGCATTCGGGGCTCCCGTGCAATCCGAAGTCGGTATGACATCATTCCACACCCGAAAGCTTGCCCTTCTCCTTCTATCGGCAGGCGCCGCCATCCTGTCTTCCTGCGTCATGCCCGACGACACCTCGAGCACCGCGAGGGAAGACGCCACGGCGGCGGCAGCCCGCAAGGAGATGGTCGGCCTTAGCGAGGCGGACGTTCGAATGTGCGCCGGCTTTCCGACCGCCACTGCCGATGTCGGCAAATCCGGCCAGATCTGGACCTATCAGCGCGTCGTTCAACGCGGCAATCTCAACATTGTGGTTCCGACCGTGGCCATTGGCCCGGTCCCGGCGCTCGGAGGTTCCGTCAACGTCGCCCCCGGCGGCTATTGCAACACGCAAATTCGAATGGTTGACGGCCGTGTTGCGGAGGTTGCCTACGCCGGCGACAACAACCTGCCGAACAACCGCGATGCGCTCTGTGTCAGCACGGTCGACGCCTGTGTCGCCTATGCCCGTCAATATCGTCCAGGCAAGGCGATGGGCCGTACCAGATAGCGGGATGAGTGGCATTGCCGCCGACCTAAACGTCTGGGGTTTCTGGTTTGCCGGCTAATGACTATCCCCGATCTCGATCGAGCATCACCGATTTGAACAGATATTCCCCGCTCTCAACCGCCGACCCCATCGCGAATAGCGGAGAAATAGCGGTCGGTTCCGACCTGCCCGCCCTTGAGGGCAATTTCCAGCCCGTCGATCGCCTTTACGCGCGAATGCGCCACACAAAGCGGCGAGCCCGGCGATGCCGGCAGCGGCATTCGCACCGTCAGCGCGTCGACGCCCATCTGGCCAAGTGCATGGCTCGACGTGTCGCCGCCGGCGATGACCACGCGCGGCAGGTTCTCTTGAAGCGTCAGTTCGCGGAGAAGCTCGCCAAGGCCGCGGCCGAGCTTATGGCGGGCGCCCTCCCTGAGATCGATTTCAGCACCGCGCTCGGCCGCAGGTCCGAGCGCGGTGTAGAGGATGACGCTCCGCCCGGCCCGTAGGCTGGAGCGGCCGGTTGCGACCGCGCGCGCAATAGCGTCGTTCGAAGCCTCAGAAACCAGTTCGACCGGGTCGAGCTCGATCCCGTCGAAGCCTTCGGCCAGGGCATACCGGATCTGTCGTTCCGTCGTCGGCGAGCAGCTCCCCGAGACCACGGCGATCCTGTCGGCAGCGCCCGGCGGCGAAAAGGCGGGTTTGGCATCCACGATTCGGTTCGATGTCCATTCGACCAGCAAGGCATATTCGATGCCCGAAGAGCCGACGACGAAATAACCGCCCGGCTTGTGAGCGCGCCAAATCTCCTTGCCGGCAAGCGCCTGGGTTTCCAGGCTGTCGACATCGACAAGCACGATACCTGTGCCATCCTCCACAAGCCGGTCGAATGCTTCCGACCGCGACGCAGACTGCAGCGTCGCCTGGTCGATCAGGCCGGAGTTAAGGTCTGTCTGGCGCGACAGATGGATCAGCAGGTCGGATTCGTCCATCGGCGTGATCGGATGGCGGCTCATCACGGGATGGCGGTCGATACGGAAATATTTTTCGCGATAGGCCGCGAACAGATGACCGAAGGCGGTGTAGCGCTTCAGCTGCGGCGCGCCGACCACCAGCGGCACGCCGTCTTGCCGGAAAACCGAGCGGCCGATCTCGATCGCCCGGCCGATGCTGCCAATCGCCGGGCTGGAATCGAAGGTCGAGCAGACCTTGTAGTGGCAGATCTCGGCGTTGACGGTCTTCAGCCAGGCGAAGGCATCTCGCAGATGCGTGTCCATCCACTGCGGCGTCTCGCTGCGGCTGGTGCCGGCCAGTCCAAGGGCGCGGCAATGCGCAAATTGCGAAAGCAACGCCGCGTCCGGCTGGCGCATGAACAGGACGGTCGGCACGCCGCCGAGCTCGAGCGCTTCCATAACGTCGGTCGAGCCGGTCAGGTCGTCGCCATAGTAACTCAGAAGCAGGTTTTGCATGGCGTCAGGCCGCCTCGCCGCCGCCGAACTTCTCGATCGACCGCGCCAGCTCGACATGGCTCAAGGCATAATCCGCCAACGGAATATCCTGGACCGCCGCCTGCCAGGCCTGCTGCACGGCGCGCACGCCGGCGCCCGGCCCGTCCGGGTGGCTGACGATGCCACCGCCGCACAGATAGAGAAGATCGACCGTCCGGCCGGTTCGCTGGAAGGTTTCAGGCGCCTGCCCGCCCCACTGGCCGGAACCGGCGACCGGCAATGCGCAATCGGCCGGCGAAAAGATCGGCGTGGTCACCGCCTTGAAGGATTCGACGAAGGACCAGTCGGGTTCCCAGTATTTCGAGGCGATGCCGTTGATCTGGAACTGGTCGACGCCAAGCAGGCGCCAGAACTGCTGCCAGACCTTGAAATCCATGCCGAGACCGGGATGACGGGTGAGAATGTCCCAGCCATTGCGGTGGGCATGGAGCACAAGGCTGGAGCGTTTTCGAAGGTAAGCCATGCCGCCGAAACCGATCGAATTGATGTTGACCACGGCGCAATTGCCGCCGGCCTTTGCCACCAGGTCGTGGTTTCGCATCATCTCGTCGGGATCGGCATGTGAGATGCCGAAGGCATACATGACCTTCTTGCCGGTCTTCTGCTCGTGGTCGAGGATCAGCGGCATGATTGCCCTCACCCGCTCCGACAGCGGTGAATAGGCCGGGCTCATCAGCTTCTCGTCGTCCTTGATGAAATCGACGCCGGCGGCAATCAGCTCTTGCACCATTGCGGCCGTCTCGGGCGGGCGGAGCCCCAGCGCCGGCTTGACGATGGTCCCGATGATCGGACGATCCGCGACACCGGTCAGCCTGCGGCTGCCCGTGACGCCGAATTGCGGGCCCGGATGCGCGCCCCGGTACTCCTCGGGTAGCCTCATGTCGACGATCCGGATACCGGACAGGCCCTTGATCGAAAATGTGCCGCCGATGGCGATGGTCATCAACGCCGACAAATCGGTGCCGATGGCGTCTAGCGGAAACGCGATGTCGACGTCGGCGCGCTTGACCGGGCCATTGCGCGCTTCGGGACCGGTTTCGGGAAGAGACGGCCGATCCGCATCGGGCAGATGCCGTATCGCCAGGACTCGCGCCGCGACCCTGGCCTTGAGCTCTTCGGTCTCGCCGGCCAGCGCGACGAAGGTTCCAGTCGACTGGTCGCTTGCGATCTTGGCCGCCAGCGCCTCGATATTGCCGGGCGTTTCGATGCGATAGGTGAGAACAATCATATTCGCGCGGCCTGCCGGGGTGGTTCGAAAAAGGTTCCTTGGCCCTTGAAATCTGGTATAATGAGTACATAAGCTTTGCAAGCCCTATCCGGCTGGGCAGAGCCGGGCGAGCCGGCAGCAGGCGTTCCGGAATTCGCGCCGGAAATGCTAGATAGGGGCAGGTCAAAGGAGTGATTCGCGACGATGAACCGTTCGGAGCCGATCGTCCGGCGCAAGCTTTCCGACGAAGTATTCTTGAGACTGAAGCGCCTGATCACCAGCGGCGAATTGCTGCCGGGTGACGACATGCCATCGGAGCGCGAATTGATGGAGCGCTTCGAGGTCGGCAGGCCGGCGATCCGCGAGGCAATGCAGGCATTGAGCAATATGGGCCTCGTCGCGATCTCGCATGGCGAACGGGCGAAAGTGCTGCAGCTGACCGCCAAGTCGATCATCAAACAGGTCGACGGCGCCGCCAAGATCATCCTGTCGTCGTCGAAGGACACGCTGGAGCACCTCAAGAACGCGCGTATCTTCTTCGAGCGCGGCATGGTCAGGGAGGCCGCGGAGAAGGCAACCGCCGAGGACGTGCAGCGGTTGCGCGCAACGGTTGCAGAGCAGCGCAGCCATCGTGGCGACTCGGAAGCCTTCATATCCGCCGACATGAAATTCCACACCCAGATCTCGGCAATATCCGGCAACCCGATCTATGTCGCCGTCAGCGAGGCAATGCTTGGCTGGCTAAAGGAATACCACACCGAAATGCTGATCTGGACCGGCAAGGAAAAGTTCACGCTGACCGAGCACGAAGAGATCATCGGACGCATCGAAGCCAAGGATGCGGATGGCGCCGAGAAGGCGATGATCAAGCACCTCGAACGCTCGCGTGCGCTTTACGTGATGAACTCCGGCAGCTGAAAATCAGGAGCAAGGTCCGGACCGGCGTAGCGGCCGGCACCTTGCTCTCGGCCTACTGACTGACCACAGATCAGCCTGAGCCCGGACCGACGCAGTTTTCTGTTGCCCTCTGAATCCGATGTATTTGCCGCGTGTTTTCATTCAACGATTTCAGCATTTGCATCTTCGCAGCCATGGATTTCCGCGGCCCCGCCTTCATCAGCAAGCCCGCATAGGCCCTCCTGGAGCCCGCGCGCTTGTTCTGGAATTGGCAATTCTTGCAAAGACTATGCTAGGCTTGCCATCCACGAGAACGACACTGGAGTACCGCAATGGCTGTCAGGAGCCTCCACGTTGTGATCTGGCTGCCGTCGAATTTCTATTCGGCCGTCGTCTCGACGCTCGTGGAAATGTTTCAGCTTGTGAATGACGTCTGCCGTTCGCAGGTTCTCTCCTGTGAGTTCGTTTCAAGGAGCGCGCCGTCGGCATCAAGCACCGGAATTTCTTTCCCGACAAAGGCTCAACCATCCCGGAAAATGGATGTCCTGATTCTCATTGCCATGCCGGGTGTCGAGATTCCGGAGCTTCTGCGCTCGCTCGACGAGGAGAGTGAACATTCAAAACCGCTGATCGCGCTCGCGCAGCAGCAGGACGCAATCATCGCAGCACATTGCGGCGCGTGTTATCTGCTCGCCAATTCGGGATTATTGGACGGTAAACGCGCGACGATATCCTGGTGGCTGAGAGCCGAGGCAAGCCGCCGGTTTCCGCAAGTGCGATGGGACGCTTCCCGGCTCCTCATTCGCCAGGACCGCCTCTACACATGCGGAGGCGGGTTTTCCGGACTCGAACTCGCCAGGGCTTTGCTGATCGATCTGGGCTTCTCGAAGGAAGAGCGGATCATTCGAAAACTTCTGGTTCTCCCGCCGCCGCGCACATTCCAGAGTCCCTACGAATTTTCCCTCGATGGAATTTCGAACGGAGCCAGCCCATTCGAGGACAAGTTGCGTGAGCTCTCGAAAGACAAGATGTCGGAAATCGATCTGAAATTTCTGGCAACCGAATTGGGCATGTCTTCGCGAACCCTGTCTCGCAGGTTTTTCGACGAACTCCAGACAACGCCGGGAAAATGGATCCAGGAAAGGCGGCTGGAGTTGGCAAGGTCCATGCTTGAGGAAACGAAACTGAGCGTTTCAGAAATTTGCTATCGGGTGGGTTATCAGGACGTCGCCTCGTTCAGCCGTCTTTTTTCCAAGACAACTGGAATGGCACCGGGCGAGTTTCGAAAGCAAATCCGGTGACAACTCGGCAGCGGAGTGCTGCGGCTACACGCAACCGCTACGCAAGTGCGGCTACCCATGAGCCTCGGCAAATGACTTCAGCCGATCCGGACGATTGCGTAGGGTGTCATCACAAGATGGTCTCGGCCCGACGTATCGCGCGGAATCTGGCGTGACAGTCGTCCATTCCAAATCTTGAGAGGGCCCTGATCGGAGCCGAGCCCGGAAACGTCGACCGGAACATCGACCGGGGTAAGGTTCGCCAGCCAGATGATGATCTTGCCTGTCTGGGAGCGGCCGGCAAGTGCCAGCACCCGCCTCTCATCGGTCGTTGTCGCCGCCACATGCGCATGGCCGGCCAGATCGCAAAGTCCTTTCACCGCGTGGAAAATCGGCCGGGGTGTACCGTCTTCGACAGGTTCGCCCGACGAGGCCAGCACGCCGAATGGTCCGGTGAAGCTGCAGAGCGTCAGTATTTCGAGGCCAGCCGGCGCAACACGTGCGGCATAGCCGATCGTCCATGCGGCTCCGAACAGCCCGGTATGGCGAGGGTCGCGGTCGGCCATGGCAATGCGCTGACTGTCGGGATTGGCCTTGGTCGCACCGCCATAGGGGTTCTGGCGCATGGCAATGGTCGACGGCCCGATCCGATAGGGTTTTGGCCCGAAGATCGCCCTCACCGAGGCTGTGATGGAAGGCAGCGCCTCCAACGATTGCATGACGCTGAGATCGTCGGCGGCGTGCACGATCGGGCAGGTGCAATGCGTGACGAAATCGAGCGGATCGGCCGGCACGCGCTTGCGATTGAGTTCGGTGAAATAGCTGAACATGCCGCCGCCGAGGCGGCTGTCGGGAAAGGCGCGCCGCGTCGCGGCATAGACGTCCTCGAGCAGCGGGCAGTGCGGCCACGCGCTGCCCGGTGGCGTCGACTGCCGGTCGACCGAGGGCGAAACGGCAATGGCCGAAAGCTTGAGCCCGGCCTGCCGCACCCTGTCGGCGACGCCTGAAAGCTCGGCGTCGAGATCGCCGTCGCCGGCAATGACACATTCGAGCGTTGTCCGGACCGGATAGGCGGCGGCGAGCCGGGCGTAGGATCGCAAGGCATCGAGCTCGTGGCCGCGCGTCGGGTCATAGTGGAACATCAATTGCTGCGGGCCAAGCTCGGACAGCATCGGCAGCTTGCCCAGCGCCGCCTCGACCTCATCCGGATAGATGATCACGGCGATATCCGGCAGCGCCGGTCCGGCTTGGCCGAGCGTGACACGAATCGGTTCGGCGCTTGCCGCGGCAGCCGGCACTTTCCCGCCACCCTCCATCCGCAAGCTGATGGTCTGGCGGAAGGTCTCGCCGGCAGGCAGCATGTATGACCATGGCAGCGCGAGCGGCCGGACATAGGTCTTGTAGGAGGCATCCGACCAGTTGCGCTGGTCCTCCATCTCGAAAATGTCGCCTTCCATCCGGCATTCAGCGGTGACGCCCGGCCGGACCTCATGGGTGATCGCCCGCAGATCCTTGAAAGGCTGCCAGGGATCGATCAGCTCTGGAAGCCTGGTCGCGACCACGCTGCCATCGGTATGCTCGACCGTGACCGGGCTGCCGGCCAAGCCGGCAATCGGATGCAGGATGCAGAAGCCGCAGCGATTGGTTTCGAAATCGCTGTCGGGAAGAGCGCTCACGTCGAAGACCAATTTACCATCGGCGGAGCCCTTGATGGTGGCGCGGAAGTCGAGCCGGCTGCCGTCCGGTGCCCGGCAATTTGCCGAATAGCTGACGGAAAAAGCCTCGGCATTTTGTTCGATGGCAAGATCGGCCAGCCTCGGCTCGTAGGTGCCCCAGTCGCGATCCCTGACGATGTAGGCGATAGCGCGCAGAACTTCGGTGCCGCCATGCCGAATGGTGCGCAGATTGCCGTTGACGAAGTCCGCCGTCAGCGCGCCGGCTTGCAGCCTGACCGGTTCGGCTTCAACGGCACCTGTGCCGTAGAGGAGGAAGGCGTTGGCTGTCATTTCAGCAAGGCGTCGAGTTGCACCGGCTCCCGGCTTGCGGCGCCGGCGTACGCTGCCTCGACCAGCGCTAATGTTTTAAGGTTGTCCGCGCCGGAGGTCGCGGGCTCGGTTCCGTTGGTCAGGCAATCGACCCAATGTTTTTGAATGGCGACGACGCTTTCCTGGATGTTGTGCCACGGCCGCGATGCCCAGGCCAGCAGCGGCGGCGAGACGTCGCTACCGACCGTCCCGCTCCTGCCGGTGACGGTGAGGCGGTAGCCCTGCGCCAGCCGGATCGTGCCATCCTTGCCGTCGATCTCGATCAGCGTCTCGGGGAACGGCTCTGTCGCGAGCTTGCTGGCGTAGCTGCAGTCGACCACGGAAGTGGCGCCGCCCGTGTGGTCCATCAGCATCGTCGCAACGTCCTCGCCGGTTATGCCGGGATTGACGCGCGCCGTTCGCGCGGTGACCGTCGAGACGTCGCCCAGCAGAAAGCGGGCGATGTCGAGGATATGAATGCCTAGATCCTCAATAATGAAGCGCCTTCCGGTCGCCAGATAGGGCTGGCCGGAAAACACGTCATAAGCCGATCGGAACGAGATCCGTCCGAAGAAGGGGGTGCCGATTTCGCCGCTGTCGAGCACCGCACGCACCGCCTGGATCGGCGACTGCCAGCGAAAATTCTCATGCACCATCAACGGCACGCCGGCGTCGGCGCAGGCTTTCACCATGGCCTTGGCGTCGGCAAGCGACGGCGCGAACGGCTTTTGGCAGATTACCGGAACGCCATACTGCGCCGCCATCTCCACCAGCGTTCTGTGGCTTGGTACGGTGGTAGCGATGTCGACGAAATCCAACCTTTCGCCGGCAAACAGCGCAGCAGCGTCGGTATAGCGCCGCGCGATGCCGAACTGGTCGCCGACCACCCTTAACCGGTCCGGATCGCGGTCGCAGATGGCGGCAATCGAAGCGCTCTCTATGTCGCGCCAGGCATGCATCTGGTTGACGGCAAAGAAGCCGCAGCCGATCAGCGCGCCACGCAGCTCCGCCATGTCAGCCGGCCTTTGCCATCTGCATCAGCGTGACACGGCTCTGCAGCCGGCGCTGGGCTTGGTCGACGACAACGGCTACGATGATGACGAGGCCCTTGATTACCATTTGCCAGAACGAGCTCACCCCCATCATCACCAGCCCGTCCGAAAGGATGCCGATTACGAAGGCGCCGACAATGGTGCCGCCGATGGCGCCGCGTCCGCCCGACATCGAGGTGCCACCGAGCACTGCCGCGGCAATGGCGTTGAGTTCGAAGCTCTCTCCGGTCGCCGGATGCGAGGCCATCAGTTCGGACGAGATGATCAGCCCGACGATCGCCGCGCAGAACCCGGAAAACATGTAGACGAACATCTTCACCATGTTGACGCGGACGCCCGAAATCCGCGCCGCCCGCTCATTGCCGCCAACGGCGAAGATATGGCGGCCGAGCGGAGTGTATCTGGCGAGATAGGCCGCCCCCAGTGCGACGACGACCAATATCCATATCGAAACCGGCAAGCCAAGCAGCCGGCCGGCGCCGAGGAAGCCGAACCCCGTGGTGCCGAGCTCCGGCTTGCCGACGAGATTGGGGAAGGTGCGCCCGTCGGACGACAGCAGTGCCAGGCCGCGTGCGACATAGAGCACGCCGAGCGTGGCTATGAATGGCGCAACGTTAAGCCTGGTGATCAGCAAGCCGTTGACGGCGCCGATCAATATGCCGACGGCAAGCGTGATCAGCGCGATCTCGAAGACGTTGAAATAGATGGTGTAGCCGACCTGCAGGTCGACGCCGTTCAGCACGAGATAGCCGGCCACCATGCCGCACAGGCCGACGATCGAGCCGACCGACAGGTCGATGCCGCCGGTGATGATGACGAAGGTCATGCCCATTGCGAGGAATGCGTTCAACGCCACGTGCTTCGACATCAGGATAAGATTGGCGGCCGATAGGAAATTAGGGGCAGCTATCGAGAAGAATAACAGCACGGCGATCAGCGCGATGAACGTCCTCGCCTTCATCAGCGTCAGCAGGACCGAGCCGCTCGAAATGGAGTTGACCACCGCCTTGGCTGGAATGTCAGTCATGCGCCTTGCTCTCCGTGCGGGACCGGGCCGTGGCCGAGGGCCGAGGCAGCGACGAGCGCGGCCTCAGTCGCCTCCGCGCGATCGAAGATACCGGTCAATTTTCCATTGCTCATCACCGCGATACGGTCGGACAACGCCATCACTTCGTCGAGATCGGAGGTGGCAAACAGGATCCCCAGACCGTCGCGCGACAGCTTGCGCATGGTGCGGAAAACGTCGGCCTTGGCGCCGACGTCGATGCCGCGACTCGGCTCGTCCATCAGCAGCACCTTCGGTCCGGTGAGCAGCGCCTTGCCGATCACCACCTTCTGCTGGTTGCCGCCCGACAGCGACGAGACTTCCTGCGTCGGATCGGCGACCTTGATGGCCAGTTCGCGTATCGTCTGGGTCACCGCCTGTCGTTCGGCGGCACCACGAATGTGGAACAGGCGCACGAACCGCGACAGGCTGGCCAGAGTCAGATTGCTGGCGACGGAGAGGATCGACACCAGCCCTTCGCGTTGGCGGTCTTCGGGGATCAGCGCCAGCCCGCGCCGGATGCGCCGTGTCGTGTCGCGCTCGTGCACCTTTTTGCCGGCAATGAATATCGCGCCGGTCGAATGGCCGTGGCGGCCCATGATGCAATCGAACAGCTCGCTGCGTCCGGCGCCCATCAGGCCGTAGATGCCGAGGATCTCGCCAGCGCGCAGCGACAGCGAGACGTGGTCGACCGCAAGCCCGCCGGTGACGCGCGGTAGGCAAATGTCCTCGGCGCGGAATATCTCGTCGCCCGGCACATGGCCGTCGGCCTTGGCGAAGTCCTTGGCGTCCGAGCCGATCATCTGCCGCACGACCCACTGGGTGTCGACGTCTTTCATCTTCGCCTGGCCGGTGATGCGCCCGTCGCGCAGCACCGTGATGGTGTCGCCGATGCGGATCAATTCCTCGAGCCGATGCGAGATGTAGACGATTGCCACGCCGCCCGCCTTGAGGTCGGCAATCACCTTGAACAGGATCTCGACTTCCGCCGCGCTGAGCGCCGAGGTCGGCTCGTCCATGATCAGGATGCGCGCATCGAGCGAAACCGCCTTGGCGATCTCGACCAGCTGCTGCTGGCCGATGCGCAGATCCTCGACCAGCATGTCCGGCCGGATGCCGGCTTCCAGCCGTTCCAGGAACTCCGCCGCGCGGCGCTCCTGCTCTTTGCGGTCGATCTTGCGGAAGCGGTTGGTGATCTCGCGGGTGGCGAAAATGTTTTCGGCGACGGTCAGGTTGCCGAACAGGTTCAACTCCTGGAACACCATGCCGATTCCGCGATTTACCGCGTCCCCGGATGACGAGAAGGAGACCTCCTCGCCGTCCAGCAGAATGCGCCCGAGCGTCGGCCGCTCGACGCCGGCGATGATCTTCATCAGCGTCGATTTGCCGGCCCCGTTTTCGCCGACCAGCACGTTGACCGCACCCTTGCGCACCTCAAAATTCGCACGTTTGACCGCGACGGTGCCCGAATAGACTTTCGAGACATCCTCCAGCTTCAGGATGACGTCTTGATCGCCGGTCATGGCTTCGGCCCGATCTCTGCCTCCGCCGGCGTCACCAGCGGCAGGTCCTGGCCGCTGCCTGGCGTATAGGCGCCGAGGATCTTGACGCTTCGGCCCTCGAGTGCCTCGCGCGGCAGCTTGGAAAGCACGGTCTTGTCGGCGTAGGCGTTGAAGGCCTTGCCGAACTGGGCGAAGTCGATCTGGTTGGTGAAATCGTTGAATTGAATGAAGTCAAGGCTGTCGCGCAGCGCTGTACCGCGAGTGGCGGGTCCGATCTGCACTCGCGCATCCGCCTTGCCGTCGCCGTCGGCATCGACGTCCATTGTCGACGCGCGTGACTGTGTATTGGCTGCAACGACCTTGCCCTCGAGCCGGACGGCGAAGGTCCACGGCGAGTTCGCCTGCTTTTTCGGATTGCCGTACTTGGCGCCGGCAGCGGCGGGATCGGTCTTCGCCAAAGCATGAACCTCGGCAAACGGGCCGGCCTTCTGCTGCAGATAGGGTATCGCTTTCGTCGCCCAAATGTCCTCGACCATCTTGTCGGGATTGAAGGCCGAGCCAGTGCCGCCGTTTTCCGCTGACGGCGTCGGCAGGATCTTGCAGGCGGTCAGGCTGACTATAGCTGCAAGGAACGACACGACAAGGATTGGCCGGGTCAGCGTGTTGAACATGTCGGCTCGTTCGGCATGGCGGTCAGGAGCACCCAGAAATGGAAGCAAGGGCGAAATGGAAGCAAGGGACGAACCGGAGCTCGTCCCTTGCGCTTGATGTTACGCCGGCTCAGTTGGTGAGCGCGAATGTCTCCAGCTTGGCGGCATTGTCGCCATTGACCAGGACGCAATCCATCAATTGCTTTTCCTCGGCCGGAGACTTCTTGTTCTTGATGAAGTCGTTGGCCTGCTCGACCGCCATCTGTGCCTGCGCGAAGGCCGGCTGCAGGACCGTCGCCTTGATGCCGCCGGAAGTTATCGAGTCGCGCACGTCGTTCGACCCGTCGAAGCCGACGACGATGACGTCCTTGCGACCGGCAGCGGCAAGTGCCGCATAGGCGCCCATCGCCATCGTGTCGTTGCCGGAGATCACGCCCTTAATATCGGGATTGGCCTGGAGGATCGATTCCATCTTTGAATAGGCCTCGGTCTGGCTCCAGTTGGCCGATTGCTGCGCCACCATCTTCAGGTCCGGATAGTCGTCGATGACGTCGTGGTAACCCTTGGAGCGGATGCCGGCATTGGTGTCGGATTCTTTGCCGACGAGCTCGACGAAATTACCCTTCTCGCCCATCAGCTTGACGAATTCCTGCGCGCCGAGCTGGGCGCCCTGATAATTGTTGGAGACGATCTGCGCGACGGCAACGCCGGTGGCATTGATCTCGCGATCGATCAGGAAGGAAGGAACGCCTGCGTCCTTGGCCTTCTGCACCGCAGCGACTGTGGCGTCGGCGCCGGCATTGTCGAGGATGATCGCCTTGGCGCCGCGGCCGATCGCCGTATCGATCAATTCGGACTGCTTGTTGGCGTCGTCGTCATGGACGAGCACCAACGCCTCGTAGCCGAGTTCCTTGGCCTTGGCCTCCGCGCCGACAGCTTCCGCCTTGAAGAACGGATTGTCATGCGAGGGCGTGATGATGGCGATCAAATCCGCCGCATAGGCGGGTGCGGCGGTGCCAAGCGCCAGCATGCCGGCGAAAGCCGCAAGCGTCATTCTGCGTGTCAGTTTCATGTATTCCTCCCGTTGAAAATCCGCGCCTTGTCCCAAGGCTATATGCATTCGATTTCGCCAGCCGGCCGTAGGTGGCGGGTCGCGTCAGATTCACAAGCCTCTGCCGGCTTCACTTCGACGGATCGCTTCCCACTACCCTCCACTCATCTGGCCCCTGAGCCTGCTGCGAAGCTTGACGGTCCGATCCATCGAACAGCTAAGGCAACTGGTATAATGAGTCAATGACAATTTCAGGTGACATGTTCCGAAAACGCGTCGCTGCCCTCAAGTGATGCGCTGAATGCTCGCGGCAATCTCCTCCGGCTCGAACACCCGTTTCCAGTCGTCGCGCATCAGAACCGGCTTGCCGAACTCTATCGCCTTGTTGCAGGCGTCGGAGAACACGCCTTTGGTCTCGCCGAAGATGACGGCGCCAAGCACGTTCATATGACCAAGCAGGAAGTCGAGCGCCGCCTGCTTGTCGACCCCGCGCGCCACCACCTCATCGACCGCCTCTTTCATGACGACGAGCAGCGAAGCGCATACCGTTTCCGAAAGGCCGGGCTCGAGCAGGGCCATCTGATCGACAGTGACGCGATGGGAGCGCATGACCGGCGCCCAGATGATCTTTGCGATCGCCTCACCCTTGGCGAAATCCTCCTCCGGTCCCTGCATCAAGGCGCTGACCATATGCTGCTTGGCCTTGACGCCGCCGAAATAGTCCTTCTTGGCCGCCATGTCGGTCTCGTCGTTGAAGATCGGCGGATGGCAGGGGTGGGTGACGAAATACGTCAGATCCGGCCGCTTCGGCAAATGCCCGGCGAAAGGTGCCGCGGCGTCGAGCACGACGACCATCGTGCCTGACGCAAGCTTGCTCTCGATACTCGCCGCGACCTTGCCGATGTGCGTGTCCGGCACCGCCAGGATCACCACATCGGCGCCATCAAGCGCCTCATCGGCGCTGACGGCATCGATGCCGAGGCCCGACTTCAGCCGCTCGCGGCCGGCGTCGCTGACCTCGACATGGCGTATCGTATACGAAGATCCGCGAAAATTGGTTGCCAGACGGTAACCCATTTTGCCGCCTGCACCAAACAGCGCAATCGTTGTCATATGTCGTTACTCCTGAATTCCAACGACGGCCCTACCGATCGTCATCTCATTGACTTGTATGCACATTGCCGCCGGCTGGCGGGTAAAAACGCGGGGAGCCGTCGCTCAAATGACGATGCCTGGACGTGTCTCGGGCGCCCGGATGTCCAGCGCAGCTACGCGGAGCATGCTACCTCAGGTACACATTATACCAGCATATCAAATTCGCAAGCGGCCGCGGCACTGCTCTGACCATTTGTTTGCCCGTCGTTTACCTCTGTTCAACGGCAAAGAGCGATCATCGCGCTGACCCGCCGATCGGCGGGATGATTCGCAGCCAACAAAGGCCCATGCTCGAAACGTCACTCTACAGCCCGGTCAAGGCCTTCCTCGAAGGCCCGGGATTTATGGTCAAGGGCGAGATCGGCGGCTGCGACCTGCTGGCGCTGAGTGCCGACTCTCCACCGATCGTCGTCATCTGCGAGCTGAAGCTGAAGTTCAATCTCGAGCTCATCCTCCAGGGCGTCGACCGTATGGCGGCGAGCGACGAGGTCTGGCTCGCGGCATGCATGTCGGCCCGTGGCAAGGGCCGCGAGAGCGATGTGAGATACCGCAATCTCTGCCGTCGGCTCGGCTTTGGCCTGCTTGGCGTGCGACCGAACGGCGAGGTTCAGGTGCTGCTCAGCCCGACGGCATTGGCCCCGCGTCGGGATCCCCGGCGCCGCTCGAAACTAATCGACGAACATCGGCGTCGGCAGGGCGATCCTGTCGCCGGCGGCGGCTCACGTGCGCCGATCATGACCGCTTATCGCCAGCAGGCACTGGCATGCGCCGCAGCACTCGCCGACGGCCCAAAACGGCCGCGTGACTTGAAGCCCAACCTGCCGAACGCACCCAAGATTCTGCTGCACAACGTGTATCGCTGGTTCGCGCGCACCGATCGCGGGATCTACGAACTGGCCGCTCAGGGCCGTGAAGCCTTGCAGCGCTGGCCGCAGCCCGATCGCAGCCACGCCGCTGCCTGAGACAGGCAACGCCGGATTTCGCGCCCTGCTCTCCGCGACAATCACGGCTTTCGGCCAGACAGCACTCAGTACAAGACAGCACCTCAGTCACGGAACCATATTTCGACACGATGGTTTTGTCGTCACCGAATTGATCGTCCGCTGAGCAAACGGAAGGAACGGCCATGCGCCTATCGACGACAATTGCCACACTTTCGGCACTGGCCCTTGCCTCGCCGGTCTATGCGCAATCCGTGGGACCAGAGCTTGCCCCTGTGCCGCCGACGGCGCCGCAAACCTTGCCAGAGCAAGCCACGCCCCAAGGGACCACTCCCGACCAGGCTACACCGGAGGATGCGTTCTCCGCCCAGAATTTCACCGCAGTGACAATCGTGGCGATGGAGGATCTGCCTCCTGACATCAAGGCACAGGCGGAGGCCGTCGTCACCCAGACCAGCGCCGAGGATTTGCGCATCCTGCAAAGTTCGATCGACGCATCGCCGCAGGCGGCATCGGCACTGGCGGCGAATGGGCTTAATTCCACGCAGGTCGTGGCGGCCAATATCGACGGCGACGGCACGCTGACGCTGATCATCCAGACGACGACGTGAGCGGCTGAAAGCGGACAAGCCGGCTCCGGCACGGAACCAAAGCCCGCCTGATCGCGGAGGACTGTCATGGTCGAGGCTGCAGTTCGCAACTTCACCATCAATTTCGGGCCACAACATCCCTCCGCTCACGGCGTCCTGCGGCTGGTGCTCGAACTCGACGGCGAGATCGTGGAACGCGCCGATCCCCATATCGGCCTGCTGCATCGCGGCACCGAAAAGCTCATCGAGTACAAGAACTACCTGCAGGCCTTGCCCTATTTCGACCGGCTCGACTACGTCGCGCCGATGAACCAGGAGCATGCATTCTGTCTCGCCGCCGAGAAGCTCCTCGAAATATCGGTTCCGAAACGCGGACAGCTCATTCGCGTGCTTTTCTGCGAAATAGGCCGGCTGCTATCGCACCTCCTCAACGTCACCACGCAAGCCATGGACATCGGCGCGCTGACGCCGCCGCTCTGGGGTTTCGCCGAGCGCGAGAAGCTGATGGTCTTTTATGAGCGCGCGTCCGGCGCCCGCATGCACGCGAATTATTTCAGGGTCGGCGGCGTGCATCAGGATCTGCCGCCGGAACTCCTCGACGACATCTGGAGGTTCTGCGATCCCTTCCTCAAGGTCTGCGACAATCTCGAAGAGCTGTTGACCGAGAACCGCATCTTCAAGCAGCGCAATGTCGATGTCGGCGTGATCGGCCTCGATGATGCCTGGGCCTGGGGCTTTTCCGGCGTGATGGTGCGCGGATCGGGGGCATCCTGGGATCTGCGCAAGGCGCAGCCATACGAATGCTATTCGGAGATGGATTTCGATATTCCGGTCGGCAAGCATGGCGACTGCTACGACCGCTATCTTGTACGCATGGAGGAAATGCGCCAGTCGGTCCGGATCATGCGGCAATGCCTGGAAAAGTTGCGCTCACCCGAAGGCCAGGGACCGGTCGCGATCCCGAACCACAAGATCACGCCGCCGCCGCGTGCCACGATGAAGCGCTCGATGGAAGCGACGATCCACCATTTCAAACTCTACACCGAAGGCATTCGCGTGCCGAGCGGTGAAGTCTACGCCGCCGTCGAGGCGCCGAAGGGCGAGTTCGGCGTCTACCTCGTTTCGGACGGAGGCAATGTTCCCTACCGATGCAAGATCCGCGCACCTTCGTTCGCCCACCTGCAGGCGATGGATTTCCTGTCCCGAGGCCATATGATCGCCGATGTCGCCGCGATCATCGGCTCGCTCGACATCGTGTTCGGAGAAATCGATCGTTAGCCACGTCAAAGGGTCGCGGGTCCATCCTAGCCAGATCGCACCTGCCTCGACTGCGCTCGGACGCCGGTCGGACGACGGCTCTCACTTGCGGCGGGCCAACTCAAATTCTCGCATCAAAACGGACGCATGGCCGCGACAAGGCGCAGCCAAGCGTCGAGGACTTTCACAATCTGCGCGGCCCGACGTGGCACGTGCCCTTCCAAGTTCGGAAGCGCTCTCCACGGCGCGGAAAGAACGCGTGTTCCGCCGTTCCTCGTACCGCGTCAATGCGCGATCAATCCCTTCAACCAGGCAACAAATCTGTTGCCGCGGACTATCCCGCGCACCCTGGCAGCGGCCCATCGCGCTTGCATCGTAGCACCGACATGGCAATGGCAAACGATTTGGTGCAACTGCCGATCGCTCAGTTCGAAGAAGCGCTTTGCCTCACCGTAGGTATCGTCCTTCAGCCCCATGGCACGCAGAACCGGATCCTCGAAGGCGACGGTGAGCGGCGTTCCAGCACCACGCGATCTGTCGCGCGCTTCCCTGTTCATATATTCGGTGCCTGGAAGCGCCCCAAGGCATCGCGTCGGGTTTTGTTCGAGAAGTTCCGCCCAACGTTCAATCCGTTGGTTTCGAGTCATCGCCGGATACGCCGCGAAGGACTCAACTTCCGCGACGGCTTGCAGTTGGTCGAGTGTTTGATGTTTCATGGTCGGCTCCTGTCGACAGGTGAATTTGCCCACGCCTTTATGAGCAATTATCGCGCCGTGGAGCGCTGACAAGGCCGGACCGCCGCAACATGAAGCATATGAATCACCTGCCCGGTGAAACGGCGCTCTAGTTCGAACGCGCCGGCACCGCTCGGTGGGTTCGATGTCGACCCGTTAACCCGACCACCCCGTTCCGGACAGGAACTTTTGCGGAAGCTTGCCGTTTGGCTTTGCGTCCGCTTCGGCGGCTGCAATATCAGTCTTGAAAGCAATTCCGTTGGACACGAAGCCTCAAAGCGTCGAACAAGACGTCGAGCCTGTAAATGAAACTCGGGAGCAACCGGCCCGGGTGCGAGAATCTCGTGGGCGATCGGCAGAGCCCCGGCAGGAACAGCCCGACGGGAATGCCTCGCAACGAAAGGCCGGTCTGCTCGGCTTTCCCAGGCGCCATCCCTATGCGGCCGCAGCGATAGCACTTGCGCTGTTGCTCGTCGCGGCAGGCATCGCGATCTGGTGGCTGAACGCTCGCCAGTACGAATCGACCGACGACGCCTTCATAGACGCGCGCACGGTGACGATCGGCGCGCAAATAGCCGGCCGCGTTACCGAGCTGGCGGTTACCGACAATCAGCATGTACAGGCCGGCGATGTCCTCCTGCGTATCGATGACAGCGACTATCAGGCAAACCTGAAGCAGGCCGATGCCGGCGTCGCTGCGGCCGAGGCCGCAATCGTCAATGTCACCGCCCAGGTCGAGGCTCAAAACGCAAAGGTGAACGCTGCCCAGAGGCAGGTTGCCCAGGCCAAGGCGGCGCTGGATTTCGCCAAGGCCGAGGATCAACGCAACCGCGAACTCCTGGCCAGGGGCACGGCAACGCAGCAGCAGGCGCAGCAGGCGGCATCGACGTTGCGTCAGGACCAGGCCGCGCTGGACAGCGCCGAGGCCAATGTCGCCTCGGCAAAAAGCCAGGTTTCGGTCTTGCAGGCACAGGCCAGGAGCGCCGAGGCGCAGCTCGAGCAGGCCAAGGCCAGCCAGGAGCAAGCTCGCACGACGCTGTCGCGCACGACTATCACAGCACCCGCAGCCGGGCGCGCAACGAGCATTTCCGCCGCGAACGGCACCTACGCCCAACCCGGCCAGGTATTGATGATGTTCGTTCCCGACGAGGTCTGGGTGAAGGCCAACTTCAAGGAGACGCAGCTCGATCTGATGCGGCAGGGACAGCCGGTCGACATCGACATCGACGCCTACCCGGACAAGTCCTTCCATGGCCGCGTCGACAGCATCCAGGCCGGCAGCGGCACCGCCTTCAGCCTCCTGCCGGCTGAAAATGCCACCGGCAATTACGTCAAGGTGGTGCAGCGCGTGCCGGTCAAGATCGTCTTCGACAAGCCGCCGGATGTGCTTCTCGGTCCCGGCCTGTCGGTGGTGCCGACGGTCAAGGTGCGATGAACGGCGAAACCGCCAGAAATCAGGGCGAAAGCCGATCCGCCGCCGGGACGCACAATCCCTGGCTTATCGCCGTCGTCGTCTCCATCGCCACTTTCATGCTGGTGCTGGACACCTCGATCGCCAATGTCGCCCTGCGCAATATCGCCGGCAGCCTGGCGGCCGGAATGGACGAAAGCACCTGGGTGATTACCACCTATCTCGTTGCCAACTCGGTGATCATCCCGGTCAGCGGCTGGCTGGCAAACGTCATCGGCCGCAAGCGCTACTACATGCTCTGCGTTGCGACCTTCACCGTCGCGTCGCTGCTGTGCGGACTGGCGCCCAACCTGGAACTGCTCATCCTGTTCAGGGTCCTTCAGGGACTCGGCGGCGGCGGCATGGCGCCAAGCGAGCAATCGATCCTTGCCGATACGTTCCCGCCAGAAAAGCGCTCGCAGGCCTTCGCGCTTTACGGCATTGCGGTCATCGTCGCACCGACGGTCGGGCCGACGATCGGCGGCTGGCTGACGGACCATTTCTCCTGGCACTGGATCTTCTTCATCAACGTGCCGTTCGGCATCCTGTCGCTGGCGCTGGTGCAGTGGCTCTTGGTCGAACCGGACGTACTCGAACGCGAACGCAAGGAACGGCTGAAAGGCGGCCTGAAGATCGATGGGGTCGGTTTCGTCCTGGTGGCGATAGCCTTGGGGTGCCTGGAGATCTTTCTCGACCGGGGCCAGCGCTACGATTGGTTCGCCTCGAATTTCATCACCACTTTCGCAGTGATTTCCGCGATCGCGTTCCTGCTGCTTATCCCATGGGAAATCAGTCGCAGCGATCCGGTCGTCGACATGCACCTATTGTTCACGCGCCAGTTCGGCACGGCGTTCCTGGTCATGATGGCAGTCGGTGCTATCCTGTTCAGCACCACCCAGATCGTGCCGCAGCTGCAGCAGACGACATTTGCCTACACCGCGACGCTCTCGGGCCTTTCGATGATGCCGGGCGGCATCGCCATGCTGATCTTGATGCCGGTGTCCGGATTTGTAGGCAGCATCGTGCAGCCCAAATATCTGATCATGATGGGCATGTCGGTGGTCGCAGTGGCCCTTTGGCACATGACCTCGCTTACTCCGGACGCCAGCTTCCGCTTCTTTGCCTTTGCCCGTGTTTTCCTGATGGTCGGGCTGCCGTTCCTGTTCATTCCCATTTCAACCGCGGCCTATGTCGGCCTGCCCCCGCAGAAGACCAACCAGGCGTCGGCGCTGATCAACGTTGCACGCAATATCGGCGGCAGCATCGGCGTCTCGCTGTCCAACACCGTCATTTCGCAAAGCTCCCAGATCCATCAATCGAATCTGGTCGGCCACACCGCGCAATCGTCGCCCGCCTATCAGCAGGCGCTTCGGCAGGCGACTGAGCATTTCGTCGCCCAGGGTTCGCCGATGGTCGAGGCGAAGCAGCATGCGATCGGCTGGCTTGGTCAGTTGATCGCCCGCCAGGCCACGCTGCTCGCCTATGTCGATGTCTTCCGCTACTGCGCGGTGGCAACCGCCCTGCTGGTTCCGCTGGCGCTGCTGCTGCGGTCAAGCAAGTCGGGTGGCAGCCAGCCGAATCCCGAAATGGGCTGACCGGCAAGTGCGACGGTGTGGTTTTCCAAAAACGGGCAAGCCGGGAACCAGCCGACCTGTTGCGTTGTTCTGCGCCAAGAGGAGATGATTACGATGGCCACTATCCCCACACCCGAGCCGACACCGACGCCGGTGCCACCGCCTCCTATTCCCGATCCCAAGCCCGTGCGTGAGCCGGACCCCGACAGGCTCCCCGACGAGGACCCCGTTCCCAACCCGGATGAAAACGACATTCCACCGAAGCGGACGGCTTTTTAGCCGGCAATTGCCGTGATCGTTCTGCAGTGTGTACTGCGATTGCCTGCGCCAGTGGCGCCGCCTGTCAGATTTCGAGCATGGCGTAGGGGCGGCCGGTCGGCTTGGCGACATGCATGGCAACGTTATAGACCGACGCCCCGCCCGGCGTGCGGCCCTCGTAAGCGCCGCGATGCGCATGACCATGCACAACCGCGCTGACCTGGAACCGGTCTATCGTCTCGGCCAGACGTGACGAACCGAGAAACGGGAAGATCTCCAGCGGCTCGCCTTCGACCGTCTCGACGACAGGCGCGTAGTGCAGAACGACAAGCGTGCGTTTGGCGCGGACCTGCCGCATAGCGTTTTCAAGCCGCATCGCTTCGTTCACGCTTTCCGCCACCATCGACTTGATGGCCGGCTCGCCGAAGGAGCCGAGCATGCGCGACCCAAAACCGCCAACGAAACCCTTGACCCCCACGAACCCGACCTCGTGAATCTCCGTCGCCTCGCCATCGAGGAGGTGAACGCCCGCCTGGCGCAGAATATCGGTGACCTGCTCGACGGCGCCTGACTCATAGTCGTGGTTGCCAAGCACGGCGACGACCGGGATCGTGCAGGCACGCAGTTCCTCGGCAAGGATTTCGGCCTCCCTAGGCTTGCCGAGATTGGTAAGGTCGCCCGTCAGCACGAGAACCTGGGCTTCGCGCGACATTTCGCCGAAAAGGTCGCGGTACGAGGCCTGGTCCTCCTTGCCGACATGCAGATCGCCGATGGCGGCGACCTTGAGAGTGCCGCCATTTTCCGCCTTTGCCGAAGCAGATTCGAGCTCGTCAGCCATCGCTATATTCTCCTTCACCGCCGACGTCGGCAAAGCCCCATTGCTTGACGTCGATCTCATAGTCGGTTCGTGAAAGCATGCGCCCGCGGCAGATCCGCATCCGGGAAGGCGGCAATTCGCGCTGCTTGGCCAGCCGGTCAAGCAGTTCGTCGAGCAGCCACGCGGGCACCCGGTCGCGCTCCGTCGGATAGATCCATCGGAAGTTCAAGAGATGCATCAGCAGAACTTCCCAATGGACTTCCATGTAGGAAAGCAGCCTTTGCCAGTCGATCTGGTCGTGCGCCTTGAGGATGGTATGCGCGACGTCGGCCCCATCGTGGCGGCCGCGATCCTGGATGAAGCATTTGGACCAGATAAGCTCGGTTGGGCCGATGATCCGCACCTGGCTGCCCAGTAATTCGGCCTGGCGAGCATGCTCCAGCCACTGGTCGTCGACAGGCATTGTGCCGTTCATCGAGGTGAAGATGACGTCGAAAAAATGCGTGCCCTTGAACACTTTGCCGAGCCACCGGTCGTCCTCAACCACGACGGCGTAGCCGATCTGCTTGAAATGGGCGAGGATGCGCGCGCAGTCGCCAGCCTTGCAGAAAATGTCCAGATCCTTGGTCGGGCGGGTGATCCCGGTATAGGCGCTTACGGCATAGGTGCCGGCGACGAGAAAGGGGATGCCGGTCGCGACAAGCTCGCGGATCGCTTCGATATAAAAGACCTCCGCTTCGGCATTGCGAGGCGTCGGGGCGGCTTTTGGATCGACCGACGGAACTGATGCCGGGATGGCGCTTTTCGGTGGGGGATCGATGATCATAAGCAATGGCTCCTGGCTCGGCAGACCAGCAGCCGCCTGTATCTAATAGCCAAGCATGCCCGATGGTTCCCGCCTGCTGCATCAGGCCGACACGCCGCCGTGGCCGGCCTTCGAAGCGGCTATGGGCGAGGTTGCGGCGGCGGCCATAAAAAGAAAAAATATGTGAGCGGCTATTTTTGGAGTCAAAATCGCAGCGCGATCGGCCTCAAACGCGTCGAGATCGGCTCAAACGCGTCGAGGCGGAGTGGACCCCGCCATCCTCCGGTCCAGCAAGGATTGGCTTCAACATGGTTCCGGAGCTGTCGGAGGCGCTGCGCACCCGGCTTAACAGCCACTTGAGCGCCCGTAGCCAAACCGACTCTGTTTTTCGGAACGCTGCAGGCGGCGTGGCGAAAAGCCCATTCTCCATTTTGTAATTCCTCACTGTCTCAGTCCAATCAGCGTTCTTCAACGAGCAAAACTGGTGTTGGTTCCGCCTCGCCGTCGGGGAATGCGGGCTGGCCAGGCGAAGCCACCATTATGGGTTCAAGCAGGCTAGTCTCGCGCGGCAAGATCAGCGCCTCGCGAGATCGCATCCTCGGCGACCAAGTCGCGTAATTGCTAGCCGGCGGGATTCAGCTCGTATCCTGATGTGCCGGCTCTGGACACGGTCCGCGAAGGCTGAAATTGTGACCGGTATTTCCAGTTGCAAATTTGGTTGGGCTCGGCGGGATGGCGCTGGTTTCTGAAGACATTGCCAGCCATCCGGCATTGCGTCGGCACGTCCAGGCTCAGTCGCGGGCGCTGCTCCAGACCTATGAAGCGAACCCGCGGCTGGCTTCGGTGTTCGCCACGCAACAACGCTGGCTGATGGCCCATATCGGCCTTGCCTTGTATTTCGATCGAGAGCCGGACGACCATCGCAAGGGACTTACGTCCGCACGGTTCATGGACGGAATCCGCCGGCATTCGGTGGCCAGCCGCAACACCGCCGATGCCTTCCTGAAGGAGATGCTGCATTACGGTTTCATCCGGCATCTGCCGATTAAATACGGGCGCATCCGCCCCTTTGAGCCGGTCGCGGGCACTCTGGAGACGGTTGCCGGCTGGGTCATGGCTCATCTGAAAACGCTGGACAGCCTGGACGGTGGATCTCGACTGGCTGCATTCGTCGCACAACCGGACGTGCTCGCCAAACTGCAGCCGCTGGTGGCCGACGGCCTGCTTTCGTCGCATGCCGTGCGCGAGCCAAGACAGACTTTTTCCTTGTTCACCTGGCTCGACAATGGCGGCATCGTGATGGATCGGCTGATGTCCGGCGTCGATCCCGATCATGCCGACCTGGACCGAATTCCGACCGGTGTCGTCTCAATCGGAGATTTCGCGAACTGGCTCAAGCTTTCCCGGACCCACCTTTCACGCAAATTGCGCGATGCGGAGGAACTTGGCAGCATCGGCTGGCTGGGCCAGCGCGGTCATTCGGTCATGTGGGTGTCGAGCGAGTTTTATCAGGAATACATGACCGCCCAGGCGGTCAAGCTCGCCATCATCGATTCAGCCTTCGACAATTGTGTTGTAACTCCCGACGCCAGCTGAACCGCCAGCCGAACGCCGTCGTGGCGGCCTTGGCGCCGCCGCGACGGAGGTCTGGCATTTCAATCGATGTCGAACGACACGCCCTGCGCAAGCGGCAGCGCCTTGGAATAGTTCACCGTATTGGTAGCGCGCCGCATATAGGCCTTCCAGGCATCGGAGCCGCTCTCGCGGCCGCCGCCGGTTTCCTTCTCGCCACCGAAGGCGCCGCCGATCTCGGCCCCTGACGTGCCTATATTGACGTTGGCGATGCCGCAGTCCGATCCGTCGACGCTAAGAAAGCGCTCGGATTCCTGCAGGTCGCGGGTAAAGATCGACGATGACAGCCCCGCTCCCACCGCATTGTGTTCTTCTAGCACGGCGTCGAAGTCCGAATATTTCATCACGTAGAGGATGGGCGCGAAGGTCTCCTCCGTCACTGGCGAAACCTGCCGCGGCATTTCGACCAGCGCCGGACGCACATAGTAGGCCTCGGGATGGCCGTTCTCGACCCGCATTCCGCCGGTTATCTTACCGCCATGCGAAGCCGCCTCCTCCAGCGCCTTCTGCATATTCTTGTAGGCAGCCTTATCGATCAGCGGGCCGACCAGAGCGCTTGTCTCCAGCGGATTGCCGACCGAGACGCTTTCATAGGCCTTCTTCAGGCGCGGAACGAGCTGGTCGTAGACGCTCTCATGCACGAACAGGCGCCTGAGCGTCGTGCAGCGCTGGCCGGCCGTGCCCATGGCGCCGAAGGCGATGGCGCGGAGCGCCATGTCGAGATCGGCCGTCGGGCAGACGATGCCGGCATTGTTGCCGCCGAGCTCCAGCACGGCACGGGCAAAGCGCTTCGCCAGCCGTGGTCCGACGTCCCTGCCCATGCGCGTCGAGCCGGTCGCCGAGACCAGCGGCACCTTGGGATGATCGACCAGGATCTCGCCGACGGCGCGATCGCCGATCAGAACCGGCGCCAGCCCCTTCGGCGCATCGCCGAAACGCTCTGCTGCACGCTTGAAGATCGCTTCGCAGGCGAGCGCCGTCAGCGGTGTCTTCTCGGACGGCTTCCACACCACCGCGTCGCCGCAGACCAGCGCAAGTGCTGCGTTCCACGACCATACCGCGACCGGAAAGTTGAAGGCCGAGATGACCCCGACGACGCCGAGCGGATGCCAGGTTTCCATCATACGATGGCCGGGACGCTCGGTGGCGATGGTCAGGCCGTACAGTTGCCGGGAAAGACCGACGGCGAAATCGCAGATGTCGATCATCTCCTGCACTTCGCCAAGACCCTCGGATGGGATCTTGCCGACTTCGATCGATACCAACCGGCCAAGCTCGGCCTTGTGTGTGCGCAATTCCTCGCCGAGCAGCCGTACCAGTTCTCCACGCTTGGGAGCTGGCACCTGCCGCCACGCCAGGAAAGCTTTGTAGGCATTGTCGATGGTCGTCGCCGCATCGGCCGGCGAGATGGTCTTCAGCGCGGCGATCTGCTCGCCGGTCACCGGGCTGCGGACGATGAGGTCGCCGCCCGTGAGCGCGCCTTCGGCAACGCCCAGTTTCGCCAGAAGCCCGGCCGTTTCCTTCGCAATCGTCATTTTCATCCCTTTCAGATCCCGTCGCTCATATGGCGTCGGTCCAAGCCTGGCGCCATACCCGCCCCCTGCCGGTTGGCACACCAGGCGCTGTCATGGCGTGGCATTACTCGTTTCAGGGAAAAATCGCCACCCCGGCATGGTCTAAGCAAAGGTCAGACCGTTGAACCAGGCGAAGGCGTCGGATCAATGCGCCGTTTGCTTGGCGCCTTCTTTCATCAGCCGGTCGATATGCATGCGGATATGCGCGGCCTCGGCGGCGGTATTGGCAAGCGCGATGGCGCGGTCGAAAGCGACGCGCGCCTCCTCGCCGCGGTCAAGCTGCATCAGCAGTCCGCCCTTGAGGCCGAAGAAATGGAAATAGCCGGAAAGCCGCCCCTCCAGCGGCTCGATCATGGCGAGTGCGGCTTCCGGTCCACGCACCTTGGAGACCGCGACGGCGCGGTTGAGCGTCACCACCGGCGACGGCTGCATCTGCTCGAGCAGGCCGTAGAGCAGGTCGATCTCGTTCCAGTCCGTATCCTCGGGCTTTTCCGCCCGCGCATGCAGTGCGGCGATCGCCGCTTGCACCTGGTACGGACCGGGCTTGCGATGGCGCAACGCCTTATCGACCAGCGCCAGGCCTTCATCGATCATCTTGCGGCTCCACAGGCTGCGGTCCTGGTCTTCGAGCAGTACGATCTCGCCGTTCTCGTCGAAGCGGGCAGGCGCGCGTGCATGTTGCAGCAGCAACAGCGCCGTCAGCCCCATGATCTCCGGCTCGGTCTGGAACAGCCTGAGCAGCAGCCGGGCCAGCCGGATCGCCTCTTCGCAAAGCGGCGCACGCGCCGATGCCTCGCCGCTGTTGCTGGAATAGCCTTCGTTGAAGATCAGGTAGACCATGGCAGCGACGGCGGCGAGCCGTTCGGAGCGCTCGACCGCTCCCGGCGTCTCGAACGGCACCCCGGCGTCGGCGATACGCGCCTTGGCGCGCGTGATACGCTGCTCCATCGCGCTCTCACCGACGAGGAAGGCGCGGGCGATCTGCTTGACCGTCAGGCCGGAGACGATGCGCAACGCCACGGCGATCTGCTGTGTGGCCGGCAGGTCTGGATGGCAGCAGATGAACAGCAGCCGCAAAATATCGTCACGGTAATGCGCCCCGTCCAGCCGCTCGGCGACGTCGCTCTCGGCATCTTCCAGGTCGGAGATCTGGTCCTCCTCCGGCAGCGGCGCCTGCTTGGCGCGCTTGCGCACCGCATCGATGCCGCTGTTGCGGCCGACGAAGATCAGCCAGGCTGCCGGATCGCGCGGCGGGCCGTTTTTCGGCCAGTTGTTCAGTGCCCTCAGGCAGGCGTCCTGGAATGCTTCCTCCGCGGCATCGAGGTCGCGGAAGTAGCGCAGCAATGCCCCCATCACCTGCGGGCGAGCGGTGCTGATTGCCGTGCTGATCCAGGCGAGTTCGGTCATGCGGAAACCTTGGCGGGATTGAAGAGCGAGACCGGCCGGATTTCATAGGAGCCGCCGCTCGGGTTGACCTCGGAAAGCTCACGCGCGAAGTCGACGGCCTCATCGAGGTCGGCGCATTCGAGCGTGTAGAAGCCGAGGAACTGTTCCTTGGTTTCGGCAAACGGGCCGTCGATGACGATCGATTCGCCCTTGACCTTCCTCAGTGTCGTCGCCGCGGTCGTCGGCAAGAGCCGCGCCACCGGGCCAAGGCGGCCCGCCTGGGCATATTTTTCCTGCACACCCAGAAGTTTTTCCATGACGGCATCGTCCTGCTCCTTGCTCCAGGAGCAGACGACGTCTTCAGAGGCATAGCAGAGGATCGCGTAGAGCATGGTTCGTCCTTTTCTCTGTCAAAGGACGAAACACTAGGACCGATGCCGACATGGCGTCGACAAAAAAATACGTCGCCGGTCTGGCGTCATTCCCTCGCCCTCAGCCATCTCAAGACCAAGGCCTCCTCGTCGTCGAGCCCGGCGACCGAGCGCTTGCCTTTGTTGGCATCCGCCATTTCGTCAAGCAGCCGTCCTTCGGACCAGGCGCGGAACACTTCCGGATGGATGTAGCATTGGCGACAAACCGCGCGTGTGTTGCCGAGCCGCTCGGCAACCTTGTCGATGACATTGTTCATCACCCGCTTTTGCTGCGCCTGGCTTTCGGGACGTTCGGTTTGCGCAAACAGCGACGCGGCATGAATGGTGCCGCCCCAGGTTCTGAAGTGCTTGGAGCTGAACTCCGCTCCGGCGTTTTCCCTGATATAGCGGTTGACGTCGTCTGAGCGCACCGGATGCCTGTTTCCGTCCTCGTCGAGATACTGGAACAACTTCTGCCCCGGCAAGTCCTGCGCTCCGCGCACGACCTTGGCAATCCGGCGATCGACAAGCTTCAATCTCCATTCCTTGCCGGATTTGCCGATGAAGGCGAAGCGCAGGCTCGAGCCCTTGATGTCGACATGGCGGTCCCGCAGCGTGGTCAACCCAAAACTCTTGTTGTCGCGCGCGTAGGCGGCATTGCCGACACGGATCATCGTGTTGTCGAGCAGCCAGACGATAGCCGCAACGACGCGTTCCAGCGGCAGGCCGTGACGGCGCAAATCGACGTCGATCTGCCGCCGCAGGTCGGGCAGGCTCTCGGCGAAGGCGACCAGGCTCGAATATTTGACGCCGTCACGCTCCTCCGCCCAGTGCGGGTGATAGCGGTATTGTTTGCGTCCGCGCTGGTCCCGACCGGTCGCCTGGATATGACCATCGGGGTCTGGCGAGATCCAGACATCCGTCCAGGCCGGTGGAATGGCGAGCGCCTTGATGCGTGCCAGCGCCTCCCCGTCGACAATCCGCCCGTCGGGTCCTTTGTACGAGAACCCCTTGTCCGAACGCAGCCGGCGAATACCGGGTTCAGTGTCGGTGACATAATTGAGCGAGGCCCGAACGGCCGAGGCTTGCGCGCCATTCTCCAGCGCCCCGTTCTGCGGCACCCCGTTCTTTGGTGCAGCTTTCCTCACAGCCGATCGGCCAGACGACGACTCGGATTTGTCCAGCATGTCCTCTCCACGGAATTTCCGTAGATAAGCCGCTTGCCGGCTGCCGGTTCCACGCCTCTTGATTTCTTGGTCTCAGGACAGCCTAGCGACGTCGCGTGCAATGACGACGTGCGTCGTCACGCCTTTTCGAGCACGACCGGTATGACGTCGACCGCCTGTTCGCCGACCTGCCCGCCCGTGGTTTTCAACACGCCGACGATCGGCGCCACATCGGAGTAGTCGCGGCCGTAGCCGACCGTGATATGGTCGTTGCTTGCCCGCATGCCATTGGTCGGATCGAATTCCTGCCAGCCGGCATCGCGTCCGCACCATACCTTGACCCAGGCATGCATGGCGTCGGCGCCTTCGAGCCGCGGCTTCCCGCGCGGCGGTATGGTGCGCAGGAACCCGCTGACATAGCCCGCGGGAATGCCGAGGCCGCGCAGGCCGGCGATCATGATGTGGGAAAAATCCTGGCAGACGCCGCGCTTCAGGCCAAAGGCGTCGCTGGCCCGCGTCTGCACGGTGGTCGCCTCGCCGTCATAGGTGAAATCGCGGTGAATGCGGTTGCACAGAGCCATGGCCGTGCCGACTGTCGAACTGCCGGCACTGCCTTTCGCATAGGCAGTGATTGCCGCGTCGATGCCGGCATGATCGCTGGCGGCCAGAAAGTGATGCGGCGAAGCCGGCGCCAGCGAGTGCACTGCGCCGAGTTCTTCCCTCAGCCGGCGTATGTCCGGCGATACGTCGAGCCCGGGTTCGGGCCGCGACACTGAAACACGCGCGCTCATCCTGATGTCGAGCGCATCATGCGCGTCACGAAAGGCGATCGAGGTGACACTGTTGCCGAAAAAGTCGGAAAAGTCGGAACGTTCGCTGGGCGCCGGCACAAAAGACAGTGATGCGGCGATGACGCGCTGCACGCCAGGGATGGTCGGCGGCAGCACGCGCACCTGATGGCGGCCGCCGCCGGCCGCCGCATCATAGTCGTAACGCAGATGAAGCCTGATGTCGTAGAGCATGCTGTCTCTACCCGAAATAGGCTTTGGCGAGGCTGTTGTAGAGCCCGCCGATTTCATTGGCGAGATCGCCGAGGGCCTCGGCCGTCATGTCCGAGGGCTCCTTGATGGCGATCGACGTGTTGAGCTGCAGAATTTCCTTGGCCGCCGGCGACATATGGCCTTCAGCGCCGACGGAGGGCAGCAGCGCGATTTCGGCCTTCAGCCGTTCGAGCTGGAAAAGGATCGAGCGCGGGTTGAGCGGATCGAGCGCCAGAAGGTCGACCACCGTGCGCCGCCCCGCCTGCACCGGATATTGCCGACGGTGCGTCATGACGCTGTCGCCGATCTCCAGCATCATGTCGAGTGCGCCTTCAGGCGCCTGGGCTCTGGTCAGCCGGGCGAGCGTGCGGGCGATCTGGATGCCGCGTTCGAGCCTGCGGCCGATTTCGAGGAAACGCCAGCCGGCAAAGCGGTACATGTTCTCGTGCAGCAGGCCGGAAAACCCGGCCAGCTTGCGCAGGATCACCGTCATTGCCCTTGTCGCGTCATCGCCCGGCGCCACCGTGGCGGCAAATTGATGGATGGTTTTCGACAGATCCTTCAATGCCAGCCAGCCATCCGGCGAGAAACGGTCTCGGATCTGTCCGGCACTGTAGACGGCGCTGTCCAGGGTGCTGATGAGCCCCAATGGGATTGCCGTCTCGACATCGATGCCGAACGGCGCGAGATGGTCCCTGATATCGGCGAGCAGCGGCATCTCGGGATCGGATGTCTCGGCCAGCCGCACATGGTAGGCGCGCAGGATGCGCACCGTGTCTTCCGACCGCTCGATATAGCGCCCAAGCCATGTCAGGTTTTCCGCCGCGCGGCTGGGCAGGCTGCCTGGCAAGGTTCGGGTAAAGCTGTCGTGCTCCTGCGGCAGCAGCGTCTCGCGCTCCACCGGCCTGTCGCTGACCACCCAGACATCCGCCGCCTGGCCGCCGCGCTGCATGGCGATGGCCGTCGGGTCGAGCGAAAAGCCGACACGGGCAAAACCGCCCGGCATCACGGTCCAGCCTTCGGGCGTCCGCGCCAGATAGACGCGCAGGCTTGCCGGCCGCGGCTCCAGCCAGCCGCCGACATAGACCGGGGTGGTCGACAGCGTCACCGCTTCCTGGCCGACGAAGTCGCCGCCGTCCCGTTCGATCCGGGCGACGAGTTCGGTCCGCTCCTCGACCGACAGCGCTGACCCTAGCTTGGTCGAGCCGTCATCCTCGAAGGCAAGCCGCGTCGACAGCGCCGGGCCGATCACCATGCTATCGATATTGGCGAGCACATGCTCGCGCTCCGCCTCCTGCCCGCACCACCACGTCGCGACGGTCGGCAGCAGCAGCTCCTCATTGCGCAGGGCGCGCGAAATCTTCGGCAGGAAGGCGAGCAGCGCGCGTGTCTCCATCAGGCCGGAGCCCAGCGCGTTGACGGCCGAAACCGCCCCCTGCCGGACCGCTTCGACCAGCCCCGGCGTGCCGATCTGCGAGTCCGGCCGCAGTTCGAGCGGATCTGCGAAGGCGGCGTCGAGCCGCCGCCACAAGACGCTCACCGGCATCAGCCCCGAAACCGTGCGCACCATCAGCCTGCCGCCCGAGACGGTCAGGTCCTCGCCCTCGAGCAGCATGATGCCGAGATAGCGGGCGATATAGGCATGTTCGTAATAGGTTTCGTTCAGCGGTCCCGGCGTCAGGATGGCGACACGGCCACCGGCTTGCTTGGCCATGCCGATCAGCGCATCGCGAAAACGGCGGAAGAAGCCGGCCAGGCGGTGCACATGCATTTCGCCGTAGATGTCGGACAGCGCCCTGGTGGTGGCGACGCGGTTTTCCAGTGCAAAGCCGGCGCCCGATGGCGCCTGTGTGCGGTCGCCAAGCACCCACCAGCGGCCATCCGGGCCACGGCCGAGCTCGAAGGCGCAGAAATGCAGGAAATGGCCGCTGGCCGGCCTGGTGCCGACGACCGGCCGCAGATACTCCGGGCTGGCCGCGATTAATCCGGCCGGCAGAATGCCTTTCTCGACCAGCCGGTTCGGCCCGTAAATGTCGGCGATGGTCTCCTCGAACAGATCGGCACGCTGGACCAGGCCGGCGCTGATGGCAGCCCATTCCTGCTCCTCGATCAGCAGCGGCACATGCGCCAGCGGCCATTCCCGCTCGTTGGCGCCGGCCTTGTCGTAGACGCGGTAGTAGACGCCGGCATCGCGCAGGTACTGGTCGGCGCGGGCGAAGCGCTGGGCAAGCTTTTCCGGCCCCAGGTCCTCCAGCGCCTCGATGAAGTGCCGCCAGGCCGGCCGCGGATTGCCCGACGCATCGACCATCTCGTCGACGACGCCGTCGATCGGCTGGTAGTGCTCCAGCAGACTGTGGGTCTGCGGCTTGCTGCGCAGCCTTTTGTGATTCCCCTTCGCCATGGCTGATCAGAGTCTTTGCGGTCGCCGAAGGTCAAGGGTCATCGGGAAATCTTCAGAGGCTTCTTCGTTGCGCAGCACATAGCTGGACGGCGTATGGCCACGCGGCTCGAAGCGGGCGAGCCGCCGCGCCTCCGCTTCGTTGCCGTTGACGGGGAACGTGTCGTAGCTGCGCCCGCCGGGATGCGCGACGTGGTAGACGCAGCCGCCGACCGCGCGGCCCGACCAGCGGTCATAGATGTCGAAGACCAGCGGCGTGTTGACCGGCAGCGCCGGATGCAGGCCCGACGCCGGCTGCCAGGCCTTGAAGCGCACGCCGGCCACCGCGATCTCGCGGTTGTCGGTCACCTTCATCGGCACCAGGCGGCCGTTGCAGACGACCGCGTGACGCTCCGGGTTGAGCCCCTCGGTCTTCACCTGCAGCCGCTCGACGGAGGAATCGACAAAGCGCACGGTGCCGCCGATGGCGCCTTGCTCGCCCATGACATGCCACGGCTCCAGCGCCTGCCTGAGCTCCAGCTTGATACCGGCATGCTGGACCTCGCCGCAGAACGGGAAGCGGAATTCGAGCTGGGCGTCGAACCATTCCGGACGGAATGCAAAGCCGTTCAGCTTGAGGTCGTCCAGCACATCGAGAAAGTCAGCCCAGACATAATGCGGCAGCATGAAACGGTCGTGCAGCGAGGTGCCCCAGCGCACGAAGCGGCCGTCGAGCGGGTTCTTCCAGGCCCGAGCGATGATGGCGCGCACCAGCAATTGCTGCGCCAGGCTCATGCGCGCGTTGGGCGGCATCTCGAAGCCGCGGAATTCGACCAGCCCGAGCCGGCCGGTCGGCCCGTCCGGCGAAAACAGCTTGTCGATGCAGATTTCCGAGCGATGGGTATTGCCGGTCACGTCGGTCAGAAGGTTGCGGAACAGCCGGTCGACCAGCCACGGCAGGGGTGCCGCGCCCTTGTCCGGATGCGGCACCTGCGCCATCGCGATTTCGAGTTCGTAGAGCGAATCGTGGCGTGCCTCGTCGAAGCGCGGCGCCTGGCTGGTCGGACCGATGAACAGGCCGGAGAACAGATAGGACAGCGACGGATGCCGCTGCCACTGCAGCACCAGGCTTTTCAACAGGTCGGGGCGGCGCAGGAACGGACTGTCATTGGGCGTTGCACCGCCGACGACGACGTGGTTGCCGCCGCCGGTGCCGGTATGGCGGCCGTCGATCATGAACTTGTCGGCGCCAAGCCGCGTCTGCCGCGCCTCCTCGTAGATCGCCGTGGTCGTCGCCACGCAGTCCTGCCAATTCGCGGCGGGGTGGATATTGACCTCGATGACGCCTGGATCAGGTGCCACACGGATAACGTTGAGGCGCGGATCGTGCGGCGGGCCGTAACCCTCGATATGCACAGGCAGGCCAATAGCCTTTGCCGCGTTCTCCGCCGCCGCGACCAGTTCGAGATAGTCCTCCAGCGCCTCGACCGGCGGCATGAACACACAAAGCCGTCCGTCGCGCGGCTCGACCGAAAGTGCCGTGCGCACGGCGCCGCCGATCTCGGTGATCTCCTGTTCGACGCGGTCCTGCTGGCCGGTAACGGCCGTGAAGGAAACGGCCTGCTGGCGTCGCGCCATCTCGTCGGCGCCTTCAAGTTCGGCCGACGCAGGCGAAGAAGCAGAACCGGGCAAGATCGCCTCACGCGCCGGCAACGGTCCGCGCGGCAGCGATGGGTCGACCGGCACGATGTAGGGGAACTGCGCCGGCGGCACGTAAGGCAGCGTGCCGAGCGGCAGGCGGTAACCTACCGGTGAATCTCCCGGCACCAGGAACAGCCTGCCGCGCCGCGTCTTCCACTTCTCCGAGCGCCAGCGCGGTCCGGACGCCTGGCTGTTCCAGCGCTGGACAGGCAGCACATAGCCCGACGGCTTGGTCAGCCCGCGTTCGAACACCCGCGCCATGCGGCTGCGCTCCTCCGGGTCCTCCAGCTTCGAATTGGAAGGATCGACGTTGTCAGGCAGCTTGCCCTCCTTGAGCAGCCATTCGGCGGGATCCTCATAGGCTTCGCTGACCATCGTCTTGTCGATGCCGAGTTCGTCGGCAATCGCGGTCAGCAGGCTCTCGGCCTGCATCGGTCCGACATCCGCCTCGCTCTTTTCATGCGCGATCAACGACGGGTCGCTCCACACCGGCTCGCCGTCGGTGCGCCAGTAGAGCGAGAAGGTCCAGCGCGGCAGGCTTTCGCCGGGGTACCACTTGCCTTGCCCGTAATGCAGGAAGCCGCCCGGCGCGAAGCGCTCGCGCAGCCGGCGGATCAGCGCATCGGCCTTTTCGCGTTTGGTTGGCCCGACGGCGGCGGTGTTCCACTCTGCAGCCTCGAAATCGTCGATCGAGACGAAGGTCGGCTCGCCGCCCATGGTCAGCCGCACGTCGCCGGCCTGGAGCGCGGCATCGACCTCGACCCCCAGCGCGTCCAGCGCCTGCCAGCTCTCGTCGGAGAACGGCTTGGTAATGCGCGGATGCTCGGCGATGCGGTCGACCCGCATGTCGAAGCCGAACTCGACATTGGCGAAGCTCGCCATGCCGGAGATCGGCGCGGCATTGCGGAAATGCGGCGTTGCCGCGAGCGGCACATGGCTTTCGCCGGTGAGCAGGCCGGAGGTCGGGTCGAAGCCGATCCAACCGGCGCCCGGCAGATACACCTCGCACCAGGCATGGAGATCGGTGAAGTCGACGGCGGTGCCGGGCGGCCCGTCAAGCGCGACGAGGTCGGGCTTCAGCTGGATCAGGTAGCCGGAAACGAAGCGCGCAGCGATGCCGAGGTTCCTCAGTATCTGCACCAGGAGCCAGCTGGAATCCCGGCACGACCCCTTGCCGGCGGCCAGCGTTTCCTCGGGCGAGAAGACGCCGGTTTCCATGCGCACGATATAGGCGATCTCGCGCTGCAGCCGCGCATTGAGGTCGACGACAAAATTGACGGTGTTGGTCGGGCCGCGGTCGAGGGTTTTGAGGAATGCCCCCAACAGCGGCCCCGCCGGTTCCGGCGTCCGGTAGATGGTCAGATCGTCCCTGATCTCTTCGGGGTATTCGAACGGAAACGTCTCGGCCGAGGGCTCGACGAAGAAATCGAACGGATTGTAGACCGTCATGTCGGCAACGAGATCGACCTCGATCTTCAGTTCCGTCACCGGCTCGGGGAAGACGAAGCGGGCAAGGAAATTGCCGTAGGGGTCCTGCTGCAAATTGACGAAGTGATTTGCCGGCCCGACCTTCAGCGAATGGCTGAGCACTTTCGTGCGGGAATGCGGCGCAGGCTGCAACCTTATGACTTGCGGGCCCAAGACGACCGGCCTGTCGTATTTGTAGTGGGTCAGGTGATAGACGGCTGCCAGAATTGCCATGGTGCCCCTGAGGTCGGTGTTTCAAAAGGAGTTCGCTGAACCCTGACACGAATGCTGAGCATTCTCCAAGCAGAGATGTTGCGCTGCACCTAAATTAAGCAGCTTTCATAGCTTCACGAAACGGAGCGCCGACCTTGGGATTCCGCAGTGTGGCGGCAAGACGTTGCAACGCTGCAGAGCCGAAGTCCGGCGGGTCAGCACCGGGCGCGGTCCCGCCGATATCGATGATCGGCAGCACACGCGATGCTTGGTCGAAAAGAAGCTGAAAGAAAAACCCGCCTCGGTGGGCGGGTCGTCGGCGCCGATTGGCACCATAGCGAAATTAATAGCATAGCTGCCGGCACAAAGCAAGAACAAAATGTGGCACCGTCGACGAAAAATGCCGATCTCCCGCCTTGCGGGGGGAGATGCCAGGCAGTGGCGCCCTGGAAGCGGAGGACACCTGCCAATGCTAAAAGAACGCCTGCAGCCCGGTCTGCGCCCGTCCGAGGATCAGCGCATGCACGTCATGCGTGCCCTCATAGGTGTTGACGGTTTCCAGGTTCTGGGCGTGGCGCATGACGTGGTAGCCGATCTGGATGCCGTTGCCGCCATGCATGTCGCGGGCCTGGCGGGCGATGTCGAGCGCCTTGCCGCAATTGTTGCGCTTGACGAGCGAGATCATCTCCGGCGCCATCTTGCCTTCATCCATCAACCGCCCGACGCGCAGGCTGCCCTGCAGGCCGAGCGCGATTTCGGTCTGCATGTCGGCGAGCTTCTTCTGGAAAAGCTGCGTGCCGGCCAGCGGCTTGCCGAACTGTTTGCGGTCGAGGCCATACTGGCGGGCGCGGTGCCAGCAATCCTCCGCCGCGCCCATGGCACCCCAGGAGATGCCGTAGCGCGCCCGGTTGAGGCAGCCGAACGGCCCCTTTAAGCCCGAGACATTGGGCAGCAGCGCGTCCTCGCCGATCTCGACGCCTTCCATCACCACTTCGCCGGTGATCGACGCGCGAAGCGACAGCTTGCCGCCGATCTTCGGTGCCGACAGCCCGTTCATGCCCTTTTCAAGGACAAAGCCGCGAATCTGGTTGTCATGCGCGCCCCCACTTTCGTCGGACAACTTTGCCCAGACGACGAACACGTCGGCGATCGGCGCGTTGGAAATCCACATTTTCGAGCCGAAGATCCTGTAGCCGTTCGCGGTCTTCTCGGCCCGCGTCTTCATGCCGCCCGGGTCGGAACCGGCATCAGGTTCGGTCAAGCCAAAGCAGCCGATCCATTCGCCCGACGCCAGCTTCGGCAGGTATTTCCTGCGCTGTTCTTCCGAGCCATAGGCATGGATCGGATACATCACCAGCGACGACTGCACGCTCATCATCGAGCGATAGCCGGAATCGATCCGCTCCACTTCCCGCGCGACCAGCCCGTAGGTGACGTAGTTGGCGCCGAGCCCGCCATATTCCTCGGGGATGGTAATGCCGAGCAGACCCGCCTCGCCCATTTCGCGAAAGATCCCGGCGTCGGTCTTTTCCTCAAGGTAGGCTTCCTCGATCTTCGGAGCGAGCTTGTCGGCGGCAAACGCCGCGGCGCCATCGCGCACCATGCGCTCGTCCTCCGAAAGCTGGTCCTCGATCAGGAAAGGATCATCCCAGACGAATGCGTTCTTGTCGGTGGCCATGGCTCTCGGTCTCCCAAACTCATGCATGTCGCCCAAAGCTTGCCCGCGGGCCTGACCCGAGGGGTGTTCGGCAGCCTGGAGATAACGACATGCATCGAAACAGAAATCTTGAAACGCGCGGCTTATCGGCTCCCGTCCTGAAAAAATCAAACGAAATAGCTTCGCCGATCTATGAGCATTGGTGATGGATCATCAATGTCGAGCGCCGCCGTCTGACCTGCCACAGCCCGGCTCGCGAATTATTTCCGCTTCAACGCATCGGCCAACGCGGCGCCGAACGCGCCCTGCTGCGCCGGCCGCTCCGACTGGCGTTGGGGCGCCGGCGCGCGCGGCACCGGCCTGCTGCCATTGTCGCGTGGCTTCGGTGCGCCACCGTCGCCATCCTTGCGCATCGACAGGCCGATGCGCTTGCGCTTGATATCGACGTCGACGACACGCACCTTGACCACGTCGCCGGCCTTGACCACCTCATGCGCGTCCTTGATGAACCGATCAGCCAGTTGCGAGACGTGCACCAATCCGTCCTGGTGCACGCCGATATCGACGAAGGCACCGAAGGCCGCGACATTGGTGACGGTGCCTTCAAGCTGCATGCCGGGCTTCAGATCCTTGATGTCGTCGATGCCATCGGCAAAGGTCGCGGTCTTGAAGCCGGGGCGCGGATCGCGGCCGGGCTTTTCCAGCTCCGCCAGGATGTCGCGCACCGTCGGCAGGCCGAAGCGCTCATCGACGAAGACGCGCGGATCGAGCGCCTTGAGTGCGGCGCTGTCGCCCATCAGAGAGCGAACGTCGCGCCCGCAGGCCGCAACGATCTTCTTGGCCACGCCATAGGCTTCCGGATGCACGGCGGAGGCATCGAGCGGCTCGCTGCCGTCGGGAATGCGCAGGAAGCCGGCGCATTGCTCGAACGCGCGGGGTCCAAGGCGGGAGACCTTCAACAGCTCGCGGCGGTTTGCGAACGGGCCGGTCGCGTCCCGGTGCGCAACGATCGCCTCGGCCAGCGATGCGCCGAGACCCGAAACCCGCGCCAGAAGCGGCGCTGACGCCGTGTTGAGGTCGACGCCGACGGCGTTGACCGCATCCTCGACCACCGCTTCCAGCGAGCGGCCGAGGCGGTACTGATCGACGTCGTGCTGATACTGGCCGACGCCGATCGACTTCGGCTCGATCTTGACCAGTTCGGCGAGCGGATCCTGCAGGCGCCGGGCGATCGACACCGCCCCGCGCAGCGACACGTCGAGGCCGGGAAATTCCGCCGCCGCCGTTGCCGAGGCGGAATAGACCGAGGCACCGGCTTCGCTGACGATCACCTTGAGCGGCTTCGGCCCGGACCCGGCAGGCATGTCAGCCAGCATGTCGGCCACCAGCCTTTCAGTCTCGCGGCTGCCGGTGCCGTTGCCGATCGAGATCAGCTCGACTTTATGCAGCCGGATGAGCTTGGCCAGTTCGGCCTGCGTGCCGCGGACATCATTCTTCGGCGGGAACGGATAGACCGTCGTCGTCGCCAGCAGCTTGCCGGTGCCGTCCACCACCGCCACCTTGACGCCGGTGCGAATGCCCGGATCGAGGCCCATCGTCGGCCGTGAGCCGGCAGGGGCGGCAAGCAGCAAATCCTTGAGATTGCGGGCGAAGACATGGATCGCTTCTTCCTCGGCCCGTTCACGCAAGTCCCGCATCAGATCGAGCGTCAGGTGCAGCGACAGCTTTATGCGCCAGGTCCAGCTGGCTACTTCCATCAGCCAGCGGTCTCCCGGCAACTGGCGGCCGATGGCATAAGCATCGGCAATCATCCGCTCGACCGGCTTCACCGGCGAGGCATCGTCGGCATCGACCTCGATGTCGAGCGACAGAACCTCCTCGTTGCGGCCGCGCAGCATGGCCAGCGCGCGATGGCTCGGCACGTTGGCCCAGCGCTCTACATGGTCGAAATAGTCCGAAAATTTGGCGCCGGCCTCCTGCTTGCCGTCGACGACGCGCGACCGCAGGAATGCGCGTTCCTTCATATAAGTCCGCAATCTGCCGACCAGGTCGGCATTCTCGGCGAACTGCTCGGACAGGATGTCGCGCGCACCCTCGAGCGCTGCCTTGGCGTCTGCCACGCCTTCGCTGATGTAGGCCAGCGCCAGCTCGGCGGGCGTGGCCGCACGGTCGGCGAGAATAGCTTCCGCCAGCGGGCCCAGCCCACGCTCGCGCGCGATCTCGGCCTTGGTCCGGCGCTTCGGCTTGTAAGGCAGGTAGATATCTTCGAGTTCCGCCTTGGTCACGGCAGCAGCGATTTTCGCTTCAAGCCCCTCGGTTAGCTTGCCCTGCTCGCGGATCGAACCAAGGATGGTGTCGCGGCGCGCGTCGAGTTCGCGCAGATAGGCGAGCCGCTCGGCAAGATCGCGCAGCTGCGTGTCGTCGAGGCCGCCGGTGACCTCCTTGCGGTAGCGCGCCACGAAGGGCACTGTCGCGCCGTCGTCCAGCAAACCGATCGCCGCCGCAGCCTGTTCGGGCCGCGCGCCGATTTCGGCGGCTATGATGATTGCGATGCGCTTGATGTCGGATGCCATGTCCTACCTGTCGTTGGTCGAAAAGAGCAGCGACCATAGGCGGAGACGCCCGCTGCGCCAACCGCAGCGTTTTCAACCCGCTGAAAGGTCCACAGGAAAGCTGCATGAGCGGTACAGATCGGATCAGACCATCCGGCTCAGCGCCTCGAAGAAAGAAATCAAATCCAGATCGAGCGGATCGTCGACCGGTACCGGCTGCGACGACATCTTTGCGATGACAATTTCAGCCATCGGATTGACGTAAAGCCACTGGCCGTGAATGCCGATGCCGCAGAAGGCGCCGCTTGCCGCGCCCGTCTGGTACCATTTGTTGCGATAGCGGCCACGCGGAAACAGGGACGCCATCGTGCCGCGCCGCCATGCCTCGGCGTCACCGCCGGTTTCGGTCGTGTCGCGCATCCAGGCTTCCGGCACGACGCGGCGGCCATTGGCCACGCCACCTTGCCGCATCATCTCGCCGACGCGCGCAAGGTCGCGCGGTGTCACCGAAATGCCGCCGGCGGTACGCGCCGTGCCTTCCATGTCGACTGTCACCGAGGCGTCGCCGACGGCGCCGAGCGGCTCCCATAATTTCTCGCGCATCAGATCGGCGAAACGCTGGCCAGACGCGCGTTCGAGCAGGATGCCGAGCAGGTCGGAATTGGGCGAAAGGTAGCGGAACGTCCGGCCATGCGGCTCGGTCAGGCTCTGCAGCGTCGTGAGGAAAGTGGCCAGGCCCTCGGTGCCCCCGCCTGGATTCCACAGCATTGCACGGCGATAGCGGGCGAAGGCGCTGTCCGGATCGAGATAGGCCTCTTCGAAATCGAGGCTGACACTCATGTCGAGCACGTGCCGCACACGTGCATCGCCATAGGCCGAGCCGGGGGCTTCGGGCAGGTAGCGGCTTACCGGAGCCTGCGGATCGAAAATCCCCTCGCCTTCCAATATGCCGGCAACAATGGCGGTCAGCGACTTGCTGATCGAAAAGACGATGTGGCGTGAACCGAACTCCATATGCGGTGCGAACCAGTCGCCGACGAATTTGCCGGCTTTCATGATCGTCAGCGCGTCGGTATCGGAGCGCGCGAGAAACGCCGCGACAGTCTCCGCGCCGCCTGCAAGGGCGACCTTTTCGCCAAGTAGCCCGCCGAAATCCTGCGCCGGCGCCTCGCTGCTGCCCGGCCTTGCCGTCACGGCAGCGCTCGGCACCAGCTCGCCGACATTCTGGAACGACCACCGGCTGAACGGGCTTTCCCGCCAATTGCCGAGCAGCACTTGGTTTCGGGCAAAGCCATACCTGGTCTCAAACGCGGTCTTGCCGGTCATAGCGTTCCTTCAGGATCTTTTGGCCGAGTTTCAGGCGAGCGCTGCGGCGATGGCGTGCACCGCTTGCAGCGTCGCCACAGAATAGGCGACGTTGGTGAAATCCGGATAGCTCGAAAGCTTGACCACGACCATTTTCGTATCCCAGTCGATGTGGATCAGCTGTCCGAACACGCCACGGCACATCAGCGCCCGCGAGCGCGGATCCTCGATCCAGAACTGGTTGCGATAGCTGCCTTCCGGCAGGCTGGGACTGAAATCCGGCCCATGCCTGCCATTGCGCGTCGCCTCGATCCAGTCGGCCGGCACGATGCCGCCACCATTGCCGAGGATCAGCTGGCCGAAGCGGCCATAATCGCGCAGCGTGGCGTTGAAGCCGCCATCGGCAACCGCATAGCCGGCGCTGTCTACGGTGAAGCAGGCACTTTCATCCGCGCCGAGCTTTTGCCAGAGCTCTTCCGAAACCAGCTGCGCCAGCCGTTTGCCGCTCACCCGTTCCATGATGAAGGCAAGCACGTCGGTCTCGATCGAGCGGTATTCGAAGGCAGCGCCGTGCGGCCGGCTCTTTTCCTTGAGCCCCAGGATCAGTTCGAACATATGCGATGGCCAGCGCAATTCCGGATCGCAGTCCGGCGGCACCGGCTTCCAGCCGGTGGCGACATCGACCTGGCCGATGTCGGAATAGGGGTCGGTGTATTCCTCGGAAAAGCGCACCCCGCTCGTCATGTCGAGCACATGCTGCACGCTGGCGCCCTCCCAGCCGGTCGCTTCCAGCTCCGGCAGATAGGTGGTCACCGGCAAACCCGGATCGATCAGTCCGCGTCCGACCAGTATGCCGAACACCGATGCGGTGACCGACTTCGCCATCGACTGGGACAGATGCAGCGTGCGCTCGGTCATGCCGTTGAAGTAGCGCTCATAGGCGACCTTGCCGCGCTTCAGCACCAGGAAGCCGTCGGTGTAAGTCTCGTCAAGCAGTCCAGCCAGCGTCGTCGGCTGCCCCATGCTGTCGCCCACCGGCAGCACGTCGAGATCGACCTCGGCTCGCTCCAGCCTGTGGCGATGGCCATTGCCGCGCCAGACCTCGACGGTCGGCAGGATTTCGCGAATATGCTGGAACGCCCAGCGGTTCCATGGCGGCCGGTCCCATTCGAGCTTCGGCGGCACCATCCGCGGCGGCGAACCCTGCATGATCGGCGGCGCCGGTTCGCTGTTGCGATAAGAAATCATAGGCAGTCCGATCGCCGGGAAAAGGCCCGGCGGCAATTGCCGCCGGGTTTCGTCCGGATGTGGATTACTTCTGCAGTTCGGTCCAGATCTTGCTGTAGATGGCCTGCACTTCCTCTGAACACAATTTTTGCAGCTCGCCATGCGCCTTGACGTCTTCCGGGATGATGACTTCCGGCGCATCCTTCATATCGGCTGGCATGTACTTGTCGGAACCGGCAATGCCGTTGGCGTAGCGGTGGAAGGCGGACAGGCCGGCGGCGTTTTCCGGATCCATGATGAAGTTCTGGAACAGCTTGGCGTTCTCGACATTCTTTGCGTCCTTCAGGACCATGACATTGTCGCTCCAGAGGCCAAAACCTTCCTTGGGATAGAAATAGTGGATCTTGGGATTCGCCAGCCGCTGGCGCAGGGCTGAGCCGTTCCAGTCGCTGGTTGCCTTGAAATCGCCGGCGCCCATTTTCTCGATGGTATTGTATTCCATCGCGATCCAGTTCGGCTTGGCAGCAACCAGCGTGTCACGCACCTTCTTCAGCGTTTCCTTGTCGCTGGCGCATTGCGCGCCGCCGACATATTTGGTCGCCGCGAACATGACGTCGTTCATTTCCGGCACGACGTTGACCTTGCCCTTCAATTCGTCTGGTGTGTTGAAGATGATGCCCCAACTGTCCGACGGCCCCTTGTAGACATCGGTGTTCACCACGATGCCCACCGTGCCCCAGGCCCACGGCACGGAATATTTGCGGCCGGGATCGAAATCGGGATTGGCCCATTCTGGCGCCACGTTCTTGAAGTTCTCCATCTTGCCGGGATCGGTCTCCTGCACGAGGCCTTCCTTGATCCAGATCGGCACGAAGGTTTGCGAAGGCACCGCGATGTCGAAGCCGGTGCCGCCCTGGCGAACTTTGGCCAGCGCCGTATCGTTCGAATCGTAATCGGTGATGGTCACCTTGACGTTGTATTTCTGCTCGAACTTTTTGATCACATCGGGGCTGGTGTAGTTGCCCCAATTGTAGATGTTGAGCTCACCGTCGGCGCGAGCAAGGCTCGTCGAGGCGAGCAGCGCCAGCCCGATGGCGGTCGCCGTGGTCTTCCAGTTCATGGTCTTAGCTCCCATTTTCATGTCTAGTCCCGTTTCCTGCTGATGAAGAAAAACAACGTCACGATGGCGACCGACAAGAGCAGGAACACGGTCGATATCGCGTTGATCTCCGGCGTTATCCCTCGACGTATCTGGCCAAGCATGTAGGTCGGCAGCGTGTCCTGGCCGCCCGATTTCACGAACTCGGTGATGACAACATCGTCGAGCGAGATGACGAAGGCCAACATCAGTCCCGCCAGAATGCCGGGCCACAGCAGCGGCAACGTGATGCGCCTGAACGTCTGCCACGGCGTCGCGTAGAGATCGGCGGCGGCGCGCTCCAGCGTCAGGTCCATGTTCTCCAGCCGCGCCCGGATCGGCAGATAGGCAAAGGGAATGCAAAACGCCGTATGCGCGGCGATCAGATAGCCGAGCCCCGAATAGCCGGTGAATATCTTTATGCGCGAAAAAAAGATCAGCAACGCCACGCCAGTGACGATCTCGGGCACCATCAAAGGCTGGTTGATGGCGGCATATTTGAAGGTCAGGCCGGGATAGGGCGGCGTGCGCGTGGTAGCGAGCGCCGCCATGGTGGCGAAGACGGTGGCCAGGATCGCCGCCGTGGCGCCGATCTCAAAGGAGCGCAAGGTGGCGTCTATGACTTGCGTGTTCTGCCACGCCGACTGGAACCATTTGAGCGAAAAGCCGCCCCATTCCGACGTCGAGGTCGCGGCGTTGAAGGCATAGACGACGAGCACGACGATCGGCAGATAAAGCACGACGAAGCAGGTGGCGGCGATCGCGGTGAAGCCGGACTGATGCTTGATGGAGAAGCTGCTAGCCATGACGCATCTCCGATTGTCCGGCATTGCGCACATAGGCAAGCAGCGCCACCATGACGATGACCATCACAGCGATCGACAGCGCCGAGCCGAGCGGCCAGTTGCGGCCTTGCCCGAACTGCAATTCAATCAGGTTGGAAAGCATCATGTTCTTGCCGCCGCCCAATAGGCTCGGCGTGACATAGGCGCCCAGCGCCGGGATGAAGACGAGGATCGAGCCAGCGACGACGCCGGGCTTGACCAGCGGGAAAATGATGCGCCTGAGCACCTGGAAGCGCGTCGCATAAAGATCGTAGCCGGCTTCGACCAGCCGGAAATCGAGCTTCTCCATGCTGGCATAGATCGGCAGCACCATCAGCGGCAGATAGACATAGGCCATGCCGATAAGGATCGCCGTGTCGGTGAAGAGTATCTGGATCGGCGCGGAGATAATGCCGAGCTTGAGCAGCACCGTGTTGATCAAACCCTCGTTGCGGATGATCTGCAGCACGGCGAAGGTACGGATCAGCAGGTTGGTCCAGAACGGAATGGTGATCAGGAAAAGCCAGAGATCGCGCGTCTTCTCGCTGCGCGTTGCCATGAAATAGGCGGTAGGAAAACCAAGCACCAACGTGGCGAGTGTGGTCACGATGGCAAGCTTGATAGAGCGCCAAAAGATGGTGACATGGGCAGCGGCGAGCGACAGCGTGTCGTCGAAGATGTCGCGTTCCATGAACACCGAGATCCACGCCTCCGGCGAGAATTGCCACTTCACGTCGCCATAAGGACCGGGTGTCAGGAACGAATAGACCAGCACGATCAGCAATGGGCCGGTCGCTGCCAGGAAGATGATCAACAGGGCCGGCGCCGACAGCAGCCAGCGGTCGCGGATATCGCGCCGTTCGGCCGCCTTGGCGACTTCTTCCGCGCTCGCCATCAATCCCTCAGCACTTGCGCGGCGTCGTTGCCGATCGAGACACCGACCTTGTCGCCTCGCTCGAAACCGCAGCCTGCGCTGCGCGTGTTCTGCTGGCGCACGGTGAAGGCTTCGCCGCTGTCCAGTTGGACATGAATATGCGTATCGGTACCGAAATAGACGATGTTTTCGACGGTTCCGGAAAGATCGCCCTTGCCGCCGGTCAGCTTTGCGTGTTCCGGCCTGACCACCAGGGTGGCATTCGCCTTCGGCTGGAAGCCCTCGGCCACCGTCGCGTCGATCGTCGCGCCGGATTTGAGTGTCGCGCGCGCCTTGCCGTTGCCGATGCCGGTGATGGCCGCGGTCAGGAAATTGGTTTCGCCGATGAAGTCGGCGACGAAGCGCTCGGCTGGCTTGTCATAGATGTCCCAGGGCGTGCCGACTTGCAGGATCTTGCCGGCTGACATCACCGCGATGCGGTCCGACATGGTCAGCGCTTCTTCCTGGTCGTGGGTGACGAAGATGAAGGTGATGCCGGTCTGGTGCTGCAGCCGTTTCAGTTCGATCTGCATTTCCTTGCGCAGCTTGTAGTCGAGCGCCGACAATGGCTCGTCGAGCAACAGCACTTTTGGCTGCGGCGCCAGCGCGCGCGCCAGTGCCACGCGCTGCTGCTGGCCGCCGGAGATCTGGCTGGTGCGGCGGGCGCTCAGCGCCTCCATCTTGACCAGCTTCAGCATCTCGGCGACGCGCGCCTTGATTTCGGCCTTCGGCTTGCCCAGCATCTCAAGGCCGAAGCCGATATTCTCGGCCACCGTCATGTGCGGGAACAGCGCATAGGACTGGAAGACGGTGTTGACCGGCCGCTTGAACGGCGGCAGCGGCGCGATGTCCTGGCCGTGCAGCAGGATTTCGCCTTCGCTGGGGAAGTCGAAGCCAGCGATCAGCCGCAGCAGCGTCGTCTTTCCGCAGCCCGACGGCCCCAGCAGCGTGAAGAACTCGTTCTCGCGGATCGACACCGAAACCGTGTCGAGGGCGGCGACTTGTGCGTCCCCGATACCGAACACCTTGCGGACGCCGCGGACCTCGATTGCACTCTTACCCGGTTGATCCGGCACGCATTACCCCATTTTCATGTCCGCTCTTGATGGCGGATCCAGTTCCCATTCGATTGTCAGCATATGCCGGTCGGCTTGGCAACCATGCATCTGGGCCTCGGTTCAAAACGCAAGCTCCGTGCCCCAGTCAGCGCCATCATCAAACCTGATAAGTGATCTTGCCGCCGCAGATGGTGCTGACCGGATGCACCTTGTGCAAGGAAGCCGGTTCAGTTGCCTCGATATCGGCCGACAGCACCACCAGATCGGCCAGATAGCCTGGTTTCAGCCGGCCCTTACGGTGCTCCATGAATTCGGCATAGGCGCCTTCGACCGTGTAGCCGGCAAGCGCCTCGATCAGCGAGAAGCTCTGGTCGGGGTCGCCTTCTGCCCACGGTTTGCGCAGCATCGCCGCCTGAATGCCCAGGATCGGGTCGACCCGCGACACCGGCCAGTCGGAAGCGAAAACGACATGCGCGCCCGCCTGCTTCAGCGTCCGCCAGGCATAGCTGAGCGGCCATCTTTCGCGGCCGATACGCGAAAGCGTCGGTTCCAGCGGGAAGTCCATGGCGCCGGGCGGGTGCGGCGGCTGCATCGAGGCGATGACGCCGAGTTCGGCGAAGCGTGGCACGTCGGCGCCGGTGATAACCTCGATGTGCTCGACGCGGTGCCGGCTGTCGCGCCTGCCGTTCTTCCGCCGCGCCGCCTCGTAACCGTCGAGGACCGCGCGCACCGCGCCGTCGCCTATCGAATGCACGGCGATCTGCAGGCCGCGTCGGTCGGCCTCCGGCGCCACCTCGGCGAAATGCTCCGGCGTGAACAGCGTCTCACCGCGCCAGCCCGGCCGGTCGGCATAGTCATCGACCATGACCGCGGTCCAGCCTTCCAGCACGCCGTCATAAAACATCTTGACCATGCCGGACGACAGCCATTCCGATCGGTAGGCGGAGGCCATCCTCGACGCTTTTTCCAGCCTGTCGAGCGTCATGAAGTTCTTGAAATGAAAAGGTATCTTGGTGCGGCAGAGCAGCCGCCCTTCCTGCTCCAAACCGGCAAGTAGCTCGAGCTGGTAGAGGTTGCCGTCCATGTTGTGGATCGAGGTGATGCCGTGGCGGGCGCACCATTCCAGCCCGCGATGCATCAGGTCGCGATCGGCCGCGACTTCTGCGGCGGAAGGATAAGGGTCGGGCTCGCCGCCTGTCGCAAGGCCGAGCCGCACGCGGTTTTGCCCGGAAAGCTCGAGGATCGGCCCGAACGCCTCGCCCTCGCGCAATTCGCCGGCCGCAAGGCCGTCGGCGCCCATGACGATCTCGTTGCCGGGCCCGAGTTGCCTGCCGTGCAGGATGCCGGCCAGCTCCAGCGCCTTGGTATTGGCCCACATCGTGTGGTGATCGGAAGCCGACATCGCGAACGGCCGATCGGGGATGATGCGGTCGAGATGGTGGCGGGTGACCGGCTCTTTCGTGGAAAGGATGGTGTAGTCGACGCCGGCCCCAAGCAGCAGTTTGGCGTACGGTCGTGCCGCCGCGTAGGCACGGATCGCTTCGCTCAGCGCATCGAAGCCATGCACGCCCTGAAGGTGCAGATTGTCGAGTTCGGCCGCGCCGCCGAAAAGATGCATATGCGCTTCGATGAAGCCCGGCACCACCGACCCGCCTTGCGCATCCATGACCTTCGTGGCCGGCCCTTTCAGCGCCTCGACCGTCCGGCGATCGCCGACCGCCAGGATGTTGCCGTCCTTTATCGCCACCGCCTCGGCCGTCGGATTGCCTTCGTCCATGGTCAGCACACGGGCATTGGTGACGATCAGGTCGGCATTTGAACTCATGATTACCCGCGGTTCGGTTGCGCTGCCGACAGGCTAGACGACCGGCTGCCGGGCCAGCAAGCCATGGCCGGTTGGCCCAGCGCCTTGTGGAGGGCCATGCAGGACGGTTAGGGTCGCCGCGTCTCACCACGGAACAAGTTCATGAAGACTGTTTTTTCGCCTCTCCATGCCGGCCATTCCGGCAATGTCGAATTGATCGCCGGCGCCATCGTGCCCGCATTTGAAAAGCCTTCGCGCGCCGAGTTCATCAGGGCGCGGGTGGAGAGCGAAAAACTCGGTCCGATCCTGCCGCCGGAAATCCACGACCTCGCCGCCGCCAGGAAGGTGCATGACAGCGACTACATCGATTTCCTGCCGACCGTCTGGCCGCTCTGGGAAGCATCGGGCCGCAGCGGTTCGGCCATTCCCTTCACCTGGCCGACGCGCGGCCTGCGCGGCGACGTGCGACCGAAAGGCATCGATGCGCTGCTCGGCTTCTACTCCTTCGATGGCGGCGCGACGTTCGTCAAAGGTACATGGGACGCGATCAAGTCGTCCTATGACGTCGCGCTGACAGCCGCCGCGTTGGTCAAGGCCGGTGACCGTTCGGCCTTCGCGCTCTGCCGACCGCCGGGGCACCATGCCGGCGCAGCCTTCATGGGCGGCTATTGCTTCATCAACAACGCCGCCGTCGCCGCGCAATGGTATTGCGACCATGGCGCCGGGCGCGTGTCGATCCTCGACGTCGATTATCACCACGGCAACGGCACCCAGGAGATCTTCTACCGCCGCGGCGACGTGCAGGTGCTGAACCTGCATGGCGATCCGATGACCGAATATCCCTTCTTCCTCGGCCATGCCGACGAGCGCGGCGAGGGCGACGGCGAAGGCTTCAACGACAATTATCCGATGCCCTTCGGCACCGGCTGGGAGGTGTGGAACGCCTCACTTGAGGACGCCTGCACGAGGCTTTTGGCTTATGCTCCTGACGTCGTCGTGGTTTCGCTCGGCGTCGACACCTTCGAGAAGGACCCGATCAGCCAGTTCAAGCTGAAAACGGGCGACTATCCCAGGATCGGCCGCCGCATCGCCAGGCTCGGCTTGCCGACGCTGTTCGTCATGGAAGGCGGCTACGCCGTCGAGGAGATCGGCATCAACGCCGTCGGCGTGCTGACCGGTTTCGAGGACCGCTAGAGGCGCTGCCGGTGCCCGCAACTCATATGGCGCACTCGGCGCGGCGAGCGCCACGGCGGGCCGGCGCTATCGTGTTGTTGGACCATGATGTTTTTCCAGAATGCGTTCGCCCTTTGCGAAATGATGTTCTATTTTTTGAATCCATGGCTTTGAGGGGCCGAATTCATCGGAAGAACAAACGCATTTGAGCCCCGGGAAAGCATTTATGAGGGACGACACACCGGAAAACGAAAGCGCCTCGGCGCTGGCGCCATTCCGGCACGGCATCTTCCGGGCGGTGTGGTCCGCCAGCCTGGTTTCCAATTTCGGCGGCCTCATCCAGGGCGTCGGCGCCGCCTGGATGATGACGACGATCGCCACCTCGTCCTACCAGGTGGCATTGGTCCAGGCCTCGACCACCTTGCCGATCATGCTGTTTGCGCTGCTGGCCGGCGCTATCGCCGACAGCTTCAACCGGCGCAAAATCATGCTGATCGCGCAGATCTTCATGCTGGTCGTCTCGGCTCTTCTGACCGTCTTCACCTATCTCGACCTGATGACGCCGTGGACGCTGCTCGCCTTCACCTTCCTGATCGACAGCGGCACCGCGCTCAACAGTCCGTCCTGGCAGGCTTCGGTCGGCGACATGGTGCCTCGCACCAAGGTGCCGGCGGCAATCGCGCTCAACTCGATGGGCTTCAACCTGACGCGCAGCGTCGGCCCGGCGATCGGTGGTATCATCGTTGCCGCGGCAGGTGCCGCCGCGGCCTTCGCCGTCAACACGCTGAGCTATGTCGGCCTCATCGTCGTGCTGGCCCGCTGGAAGCCGGAACTGCCGGCATCGACCTTGCCGCGCGAGACGCTGGGCGCCGCAATGGGCGCCGGCCTGCGCTACGTCGCCATGTCGCCTAATATCGGTAAGGTGCTGGTCAGGAGCTCCGCTTTCGGCTTCAGCGCCGGCGCGGTCCTGGCATTGCTGCCGCTGGTCGCGCGTGACGTCGTCAAGGGTGATGCCCTGATCTACGGCATCATGCTCGGTGCCTTCGGCATCGGCGCCGTCGGCGGCGCGCTGATCAGCGTCAGGCTACGGCAGCTGCTGTCCAGCGAAACCATGGTGCGCACGGCATTCGCCGGTTTCGCCGTCTGCGCCTTCAACGCCGCCGTCAGCGATCATGCCTGGCAGACGTCGCTCGGCCTGCTGGTCGGCGGCGCCTGCTGGGTGACGGCGCTGTCGCACTTCAACGTCACCGTACAGATGTCGACGCCACGCTGGGTGGTCGGCCGCGTGCTTTCGGTCTACCAGACCGCGACCTTCGGCGGCATCGCGCTCGGCAGCTGGGTCTGGGGCGTCGTCGCCGACGCGCATGGCGCCGAAGTCGCCCTGATGGCGGCCAGCGTCGCCATGCTGGCGGGCGGTGCCATCGGCCTGCTCCTGCCGCTGCCGCAGCAGGCTGTGCTCAACCTCGATCCGCTCAACCGCTTCCAGGAGCCGCATCTGGCGCTTGATCTCAAGCCGCGCAGCGGTCCAATCGCCATCATGATCGAATATGTCATCCGTAACGAGGACGTGCCGGAATTCCTCGCCACCATGGCCGAGCGCGGCCGCATCCGCCGCCGTGACGGCGCCCGCAACTGGACATTGGCGCGCGATCTCGAAAATCCGTCGATATGGATCGAGCACTACCACACGCCGACCTGGGTCGAATATATCCGCCACAACAGGCGCGCCACCTACGCGGACGCCGTCATCGGCGAGCGTATAAGGGCGCTGCACAGCGGCAACGAGCCACCGCGCGTCCGCCGCATGATCGAGCGCCCGACGACGGCTGGCACGGCGCTGGTCATGCCGAAGGGGCCGATCGAGCATTAGTGGCTGGCGGTGCGTCCAGTTGGACGAGCAAAATGAAATTGCGGCGCCTGGCCCAATCCGCGAATGCACGAACAGGATGGCCATTGTCGAGAGACGGTTATATCAGTTGATGTGACTATGACGAGTAAGGGGAGACGATGCGTTACATACGTCCGCTTTCAATTGAAGACGCCGCCGGCCTGTTGGCCAGTTCGGCCGGCACGGCCGCCATCCTCGCCGGAGGCAGCGACCTCCTGGTGAGAATGAAGGGCGGCTTTATCGAACCCGACCTGATCGTCGACATCAAGGCGATCGACGGGCTTGGCGAGATCAGGGAAACAGCCGAGGGCTTCAGCATCGGCGCGGCGGTCCCCTGCGCCGTGCTGGGCGAGAACACGGCCCTGCAGAAGGCATGGCCTGGCGTCGTCGAAGCAGCCAAGCTGATCGGCTCCAAGCAGGTGCAGGGACGCTGCACCATCGTCGGCAATCTCTGCAACGCCTCGCCGGCCGCCGACAGCGTGCCGGCACTGGTGGCCGCTGGCGCCAAGGCGGTGGTCGTCGGCCCGGGAACCAGGCGCACGATTGCCGTGGAAGCGGTGCCGACTGGGCCGGGCAAGACGTCGCTGGCCAAGGGCGAGATCATCGAGGCAATCCTGCTCGACAAACGTCTGCCGCGTTCGGGCGATGCCTATCTGCGTTTCATTCCGCGCACCGAGATGGACATCGCGGTGGTCAGCGCCGGCGTGAACCTGACGCTCGATGAGGCGGGTGTCGTCAAATCGGCCCGCGTGGCGCTGGGCGCCGTGGCGCCGACGGTGGTTCTGGTCGAGGAGGCCGCCGAGGTTCTCATCGGCTCCAAGCTGGACGAAGCCACGCTGGAGAGGCTCGCCAAGGTCTGCTCGGGCGCCTGCCGTCCGATCGACGACAAGCGAGGCACTATCGAATTCAGACGGAAAGTTGCGGGTGTGCTGGCCAAGCGGGCCGCCACGACCGCCTATACACGTGCAGGAGGCAAGTGATGGCCGGTGTAGCAGTATCAACGACAATCAACGGCGACAATGTCGAGTTCCTTTGCCAGCCGGACGAGACGCTGCTTGATGTCCTGCGCGATCGCCTGGGGCTGACGGGCGCCAAGGAAGGCTGCGGCACCGGCGACTGCGGGGCCTGCAGCATCATCCTCGACGACCGGCTGGTATGCTCATGTCTGGTGCTCGGCGCTGAGGCCGAGGGCCGGCACCTCGAGACCATCGAGGGCATGGCGCATGGCGACAGGCTGCATCCGCTGCAGCAGAAATTCCTGGAGCACGCCGCACTTCAATGCGGCGTCTGCACGCCGGGCTTCCTCATGGCGGCCAAGGACCTTTTGGCCAAGAACCCCGATCCGACCGAGGAGGAGATCCGCTTCGGCCTCGCCGGGAACCTCTGCCGCTGCACCGGCTATGACAAGATCGTGCGTGCCGTCCAGGACGCCGCCATCGTAATGAAACAAGCGTGATGAAGGGAGCATGACGATGAATTTCGATCCGCGTTACTCCGGACGCAATTTCACCTCTGTCGGCACGCGTCCCATTCGTCCCGATGGCGTCGACAAGGTGACGGGCCGCGCACGCTATGGCGCCGACTTCAACATGGCCGGGCAACTGGTCGGGCGCGTTCTCAGAAGCCCTCATGCGCATGCCATGATCAGGAAGATCGACACGTCGAAGGCGCAGATGCTTCCCGGCGTCAAGGCGGTGATCACCGCGGCCGACCTGCCCGACCTGACCGACGGCGATGCCGCCATGTACGACATCCTCGACAACTGCATGGCGCGCAAGAAAGCGCTCTATGACGGCCATGCCGTGGCCGCGGTCGCTGCGGTCGATGCCCGCACGGCGAGGCAGGCACTGAAGCTGATCGAGGTCGACTACGAGGTGCTGCCGCATGTCACCGACGTCGACGAGGCGATGAAGCACTCCGCACCCCTGATCAACGACGCCATCTTCACCGAGGGCCTCGAGGAAAAGCCCGTCAAGCCTTCAAACGTCACCAAGCGCACCCAGTATGGCCATGGCGACATCCATGAAGGCTTCGGCCAGGCCGATTTCGTCGTCGAACGCTCCTTCAAGACCGAGCAGACGCACCAGGGTTATATCGAGCCGCATGCCTGCGTGGCCAATGTCAGCTCCGACGGCACCGCCGACCTCTGGGTCTGCACGCAGGGCCATTTTGTCTACCGCCAGCACTGTGCCCAGCTGCTTGGCATGGAAGCCTCGAAGCTGCGCGTCACCTCGTCGGAGATCGGCGGCGGTTTCGGCGGCAAGACCCATGTCTGGGCCGAGCCGGTGGCCCTGGCGCTGTCACGCAAGGCCGGGCGGCCGGTCAAGCTGGTCATGAGGCGCGACGAGGTGTTCCGCGCCTCCGGCCCGACCAGCGCCACCTCGATCGATGTTCGGATCGGCGCCCGCAAGGACGGCACGATCACCGCGGCCGAGGCGACGCTGCGCTATTCCTGCGGCCCCTATGCCGGCATGTGGGCCGAGATCGGCGCCATGACCGCCTTTGCCTGCTACAAGCTCGAGAACGTCAAGACGGTCGGTTACGAAGTGCTGGTCAACCGGCCCAAGACCGCGGCCTATCGCGCGCCGTCGGCGCCGATGGCAGCGTTTGCGGTGGAAAGCGCGGTCGACGAGCTGGCCAAGGAGATCGGCATGGACCCGGTCGAGTTTCGGATCAGGAACGCGGCGCAGGAAGGCACCAGATCGTCCTACGGCCCGGTATATGGGCCGATCGGCATCGGCCCGACGCTGGAGGCGGCGAAGAACCATCCGCACATGAAGGCGCCGCTCGGCAAGAACCAGGGCCGCGGCATGGCCTGCGGCTTCTGGTTCAACTTCGGTGGCCAGACCTGCACCGACCTCAACATCGGCATGGATGGCTCGGTCTCGCTTGCCGTCGGCACGGTCGATGTGGGTGGTTCCCGCGCGTCGCTGTCGCTGGTGGCGGCGGAGGAGCTCGGTATCCCCTATGAGCAGATCAAGACGGTGGTCACTGATACCTCCAGCCTCGGCTACAACGATATGACGGACGGCAGCCGCGGCACCTTCTCGTCTTCGATGGCGACGATCTCCGCCGCTCGCAACGCCATCAAGATCCTGCGAGAACGCGCCGCGCAGATGTGGGACATACCCGTCGACGACGTGGTCTGGGAAGAGGGTCATGCGATTGCCAAGGGCGCGACGCACGGCAACCTCTCGCCGCTGTCGATGAAGGAGATCGCGGCCGCTTCCGGAAAGACGGGCGGACCCATCGCAGGCCATAGCGAGCTCGTCGCCGACGGCGCCGGCGTCTCCTTCGCCACCCATATCTGCGATATCGAGGTGGATCCCGAGACAGGCTCGACCAGGGTGCTGCGCTACACCGTCGTTCAGGACGCCGGCAAGGCGGTGCATCCGACCTATGTCGAGGGACAGTACCAGGGCGGTGCCGCGCAAGGCATCGGCTGGGCGCTCAACGAGGAGTATATCTACGGCAAGGACGGGCGGCTGCAGAACCCTGGCTTCCTGGATTACCGCATCCCGGTCTGCTCGGACCTGCCGATGATCGACACGCAGATCCTCGAGATCCCCAATCCTAACCATCCTTACGGGGTGCGCGGCGTCGGCGAGACCTCGATCGTGCCGCCGCTGGCGGCGATCGCCAATGCGGTGTCGAACGCCGCGGGCGTGCGGATGACGCATATCCCGATGTCGCCGCCGCGCATCCTGGCGGCGCTCGAGGCTGAACGGGGAGGCTGATGGTCGAAGTAACGCTCTGGGGGTCGCTCGGCGCGATCGCCGGAGGCAAGAGCAAGGTCGAAATCGAGGCCAAGGATATTCGGGAGCTGTTCAGGAAACTGGCCGAACAGTATCCCGGCCTCGAGCCATACATCGATCGCGGCATCGCCGTCGCCATCGACGGGACGATCTATCGCGACACCTGGTCGAAGGAACTGCCGGAAGGGGCGGAGATTTTTTTGTTGCCGCGGTTGGCTGGGGGGTAGGTGAGGTCGTCGGCATTGCCTAGCATCAAGGTCTCAAACGTCGTTGATGGGGCCGACAACGGACCGGCAGCTTCGAGCCCGCGGATATCGAAAGCGGACATTCACGTCGAGTGGGCATGATCATGATCTGACCCCGAACAGACTGGGAGCGAGGTGCCAAAAGCTTCAACGCCGAAGAGCGATGGAGGTCAAATCAGACGATCCTCATTATGACATCGATATTGCCCCGTGTCGCTTTGGAGTAAGGACAAATCTCGTGCGCTTCATCCACCAGAATTTGTACCATATCGCGCTCCAGACTCGGCACGGCAATATCCAGTTGGACGCTAAGAAAGTGGCCGTTTTCTTCGTAGTTCAGATTCACCTCGGCCTCGATGCTCATCCCTGCAGGCAGCGCGATTTTTCGTTCGTGGGCCGCAGATGCGATTGCGCTTGCGAAGCTGGCCGACCAGCCGGCCGCGAGCAACTGCTCCGGATTGGTGCCGATGCGCGCCGATCCAGGCGTCGATAGCCAGATGTCCAGAAGGCCGTCGGAACTGCGCGAGGCGCCATTTTCGCGGCTGCCCGTGGTTGCGGTCCTGGCCGTATAGACAACCCTTGCGATGTGGCTCATTGGCATTCTTTTGCTGGTAGCGGTAACCGCCGCTTGGGCGGTTGCCGCGAACTCCATCAGGCGTCGGCTTCGACAACTGCATCGGCAAAGGCCTGCGGCGCTTCCTGGGGCAGGTTGTGCCCGATGCCGCCGGTGACGACCCGATGCGCGTATCTGGCCGGGAACATCGTGGCGTACACGCTGGCGTCCGGATGCGGCGCGCCATTGGCGTCACCTTCGAGGGTGATCGTCGGCACGCCGATGACCGGTGCCTGCGCGAGTCGCTCCTCGAACCCGTCGTATTGCTGCTCGCCGGCGGCGAGTCCGAGCCGCCAGCGATAATTGTGGATCACAATGGCCACGTGATCGGGATTGTCGAAGGCTGCGGCGCTGCGCTCGAATGTGGCATCGTCGAAATTCCACTGCGGCGACGCGAGTTGCCAGATCAGCCTGGCGAAATCCCGTGTGTATTTCTCGTAGCCGGCGCGGCCGCGATCGGTGGCGAAGTAATATTGATACCACCATTGCAGCTCGGCCTTGGGTGGCAGCGGCAGCTTGCCGGCTTGCTGGTTGCCGATGAGGTAGCCGCTCACCGAGACCATCGCCTTGCAGCGTTCAGGCCATAGTGCGGCAATGATGTTCGCGGTGCGGGCGCCCCAGTCGCAGCCGCCAATCGTCGCCTTTTCGATGCCCAGCGCGTCCATCAGGGCGACAATGTCCGCGGCAATCGCAGACTGCTGACCGTTGCGCATCGTGTCATCCGACAGGAATCGGGTCGTGCCGTATCCGCGCAGGTAGGGCACAATCACGCGGTACCCCTTTGCGGCAAGCAGGGGAGCGACATCGGCATAGGTGTGGATGTCATACGGCCAGCCATGTAGCAGGATGACGGGCGGGCCGTCGGTCGGTCCAAGTTCCGCATAGCCGACGCTCAGCACGCCGGCCTCGATCCGCTTCAAGGGCCCAAAGGACGCCGCAGGCTCGCCAGTCGTCTGTTGCGCTTGTGCCGGGCCGATCAGGCCGAACTGAGTGGCGGCGACAGCCATCGCGGCGGCGCCAAAGAACCGACGGCGATCTTGGTCGATCTCATCCGGGATATTGAGTGAATGCATTTGGGAACCTCTATCCTTGCGCGGGCGATCAGCCGAACGTGAATGCAAAGACCTCCACGCCTGAGTCGAGAAACTCGATCTCGAACTGCCGATCGATGATGGGTTTCGATTGTCGGATCAGTTGGTACAGGCGCTGCTCTGTCACTGCGCCTTCGCCCTTTTCATTGACGTCGATGCCGTGAGCCGTGCCTGGCGGCTGTCCGTCGATCAGCACGCGAAATCTCACAGACGTTCCCGGCGCTGCCGGACCCATGACCAGATGAAGGTCGCGCGCGTGAAAACGGTACGCGATGCGGCCATCGGACTTGTTCAGTACGGCGGTTTCTTTCCTTACCGTCCAACTGCCAGACAGCCCCCACTCATTCAGGCGTAGTCGCGCCGGCACGTCGTAGATGTGCGGCGCGTCCAAGACCGCTTCATCGCCGGAGGCAAAATTCTGGGTGCGTTCGTAGCCGAGATAATTTTCCAGAGACTTGAGGGTCTCCCAATTGGCCGCGGCTTCGATGCCGCGGGCATCCACCGACACAGGCTCACGGTCGAATCCGCCGGCGCCAGCCTCAGTCAGCAATTCCTGGATGACCATTTCCGACTGTTGGTATGAGCCCTCGCCAAAGTGGTGATACCGGACGCGTCCTCGCGAATCGACGAAATAGAGTGCCGGCCAGTACTGGTTGCTGAAAGCCCGCCATATGAGATGGTCATTGTCGACGGCGATCGGGTAATCGATCCCCAGGTCTTTCACCGCCCGGTGCACGTTGTTCAGGTCTTTTTCGAACGCGAACTCCGGCGCGTGGATTCCGATCACCACCAAACCATGCTTCCGGTATTTCTCGTCCCAGGTCTGAACGTAGGGAAGCGTGCGCAGCCAGTTGATGCAGGTGTAGGTCCAGAAATCGATGAGGACGACCTTGCCATGCAAAGCCGACGCCGCCAGCGGCGGCGAATTTATCCACTCGTTCGCCACGCCAAGCGAAGCAAGCTCGGATTGACCCTCAAACTGGAGGGAGGAAAGTCCGTGAAGAAACGGAACCCTCATCGGTGCGGAGGCTATCGGCTGAGCCACATTCGCGTCTCCCAGAAAACTGGCAATCGGAGCCCCGATCGCCAGTGCGAGCGCCACCGCGACGAGCAGCTTGGTTGCTTTCATCGACGACGCCTTTTCAGTTTCGATCGATATCGCCGCGCGGACGATTCGGCGGCGCGCTGCGCGCTGAATCCTTCAAAGCGGAAGCTCTTTGCCGGCCTGCTCAGCCACCATGTATTCCGCGTACCAGTCCGGCCAGTTCTCATCGCGCTGGCCGCCGTTGCGCTTCTCGTGCTCGCCGTGGGCCTCCGACGCGCGTCGCAGCGCGGCAGCAAGATCCGCTCCGGAAGCGTAGGTCGTGACATTGGAGTCGATCCGGCCGGGAAAGCGGGTGGTGATTTCCTGCAGCAGCCATTCGTTGCCGTCCGGGTCCTTGAACGTCGCGAACGAGGAGTAGCTGCGCCGCTCGGGATCGCGCCCCTTGACCGCCGGCCTGCCGGGACCTGTGCGGTGAAACGCCTCGCTGACCTCGGCGCCGTGGCCAATGAGCTCGACGCGCGCCGCCTCGATGTCCGACACGACAAGATAAAGTCCGCTTGCCGAGCCGGGCGCCGCCGTCGTGATCCCCGTGCCGAAGTGGATCGAGGCAGGCGAGCCCGGAGGTGTGAACTGCACACCCCGGAACGTATCGCCGACGACGAAATCGCCGTCGAGCCGCCAGCCCAGGCCGCTATAAAAGCTCTTGGCGCGATCGACGTCCGAGACGGGGATGACCACGACCTCGAGCTTCATGTCGAGCGCCTGCTTTTTGAGGGTCCCGGTCGCAGTTTCGCGCTTTTCGTCATGGGGCGTTTTCATGGTTTGAGACATTTGTCGTTCCTTTCGAGTGAGGTGGTTGTTTGGTTTGCCGCAGCGGCCTGAACGCGGCGCGCAACTCGGCAGAAAAGAGCTCCGGCTGCTCCCACGCGGCGAAGTGGCCGCCTTTGTCGACCTCATGGAAGTAGATCAGGTTGGGGTAGGCGCGCCGGGCCCAGGTCTCGGGGGCCCGATAGCCTTCGCCCGGAAAGACCGTGATGGCCACCGGCAGCGAGACTTCGCTGGTCTTTTCAGCGCCGGCAAAAACGGGACTGCGCCCGCCGCCGTACTCCCAGTAAATTCGCCCGGACGAGGTGGCGGTGTTCGTCAGCCAGTACAGCGTGATATCGTCCAGCACTTCGTCAGGCGACTTTTCAGGGTCGCTTTTGTCGTAGGTCCAGCCCGAAAAGCCCGGATGTCCGAGCATCCAAGCGGCGAGCCCTGCGGGGGAGTCATTGATGGCGTAACCGATCGTCTGGGGCCGGGTGCCCATCATCGTGGCGTAGGATCTGTTCCCCATCTTGGCGGCCATGCTGAGCGCATCGAACGCCGCGCGCTCCTTGTCCGTGAGCCCCGACGGCGCCGGTCCGCCGGCGGCGAGCACCGCGGCAATCTCTGGCGGTACGACAGCCGGCAGGTTGACATGAATGCCGAGCAGGCCTGCCGGGGCCAGACGTCCCATTGCATTCGAAACGGGAGAGCCCCAGTCGCCGCCCTGGGCGACGTAATCTGTGTAGCCAAGGCGCTTCATCAGCTCTGCCCAGGCTCGTGCAATGCGGTCTGTACCCCAGCCAGTATCTGTGGGTTTGCCGGAGAAGCCGAAACCCGGCAACGACGGCAGTACGAGGTCGAACGCGTCTTCCGGGCTACCGCCATGCGCCGTGGGATCGGTGAGCGGGCCGACGGTCTTGAGCAGTTCGAGCACCGAGCCGGGCCAGCCATGCGTCATGATCAGCGGCAGGGCATTGGGATGTTTCGAGCGAACGTGAATGAAGTGGATTTCCACGCCGTCGATCGTGGTCATGAACTGGGGCAGGGAATTCAGCTTCGCTTCCGCTGTCCGCCAGTCGTAGGCCGTGCCCCAATACTCGACGAGCGGCCTGATCTTCGCGAGCTGTATGCCCTGCGACTGGTCATCGACCGTCTCCCGGTCGGGCCACCGTGTCTGCGCAATGCGACTGCGAAGATCATCGAGCGGCGCTTGCGGCACATAGACTTTGAAGGGCCGGATCGAGCGATCCTCAACCGGGTTGGCGGAGGCGGGCGCGGAAAGGATGCAAAGCCCGAATGCCAGCACGGCCGCCAGTTGGTCGAGCCTCATGGCTGCACCGTCTTGTCCGGAGTGTGGAACGTCACCGTTTGTTTGGTGAAGACTTTGCCTTCTGGATCCACCACCTCGATCAGCACCATGTGCTGGCCGCTTGGCATGCCCACCAAGATGATGGTGTTGCTCTGACCGTAGTCCGCCCACGCCCAAGGCAGGTCGTCGACAGTGACGTGCAGATGCCCGACCCGCGGAGACACGTTGCGCGCGGCCGCCCCGCCCACAGGCAGGATGCGCAAGTTCTCCACCCGGTACGGGATGAACACGACGCCGCCGACCAGCGGACCCGGAAGCGGCGGCTCCACGATCAGCTTGGGTGCGGGCTCGTTGTCGATGGGAACGACCGTGCTCTGGGCAAACGCGCCCGTGGCGAGCACGGTGCAAGCCGCGAGTGCGGCGAGCGTCTTGATGAGGGGGTTCATTGCAGTCGCTCCCTTCGGAGGTTCGCTACGCAGCTATCGCTGGGCGGAAGATGACGCGCGTCCGGCGCGCCATCCCCCGCCAACACGTCATGTCTGCAACGTCTTGAATGTTGCGCGCACCTCATCGGTGAAACTCTTCGGCTGCTCCCAGGCGGCGAAATGGCAGCCCTTGTCCGTGCGGCCATAGTGCAGAAGCTTCGGGAACGCGCGTTCGGTCCAACTCTTCGGTGCGGTGTAGATTTCGCTGGGGTTCGCAGTCGCACCGACGGGAATTGTGATGCCCTTGGCGTCGAAGAAGCCGGCCTTCGCCGTTTGCGTATGTTCCCAATAGAGACGCGCCGACGAGATCGCCGTGTTCGTCAGCCAGTAGAACGTGATGTTGTCGAGGATGTCGTCGCGGGTAAGGCCCTCCGGCTCTCCATCGAAGGAACGGGCGATCAGCGCATAACTATCCGCATCGTGATCGAGGATCCACGCCGCCAGGCCGGCCGGTGAATCGACGATCCCGTAGAGAGTTTGCGGACGAAGAGCCATCTCGTTGGCGTAGCCCAGGCCGTTTTTGTAGAAGAACGCTACCTGCTCGTAGGCACGCTTCTCGTCGGGGCCAAGATCAGCGGGGGGCGGACCGCCGGAGGCTAGCGCCTTCACGATCTCCGGCGGAATGGTCCCCGGCATATTCGTGTGGATGGCGACCAGCTCGGGAGGTGCGATCAGGGCCATCTGTTCCGTGATGAGTGCTCCCCAATCGCCGCCCTGCGCGACGTAGCGGTCGTAGCCGAGGCGTCTCATCAGCACGATCCACGCCCGCGCGATGCGCCCCGGATCCCAACCGGTTTCGGTGGGCTTGCCGGAAAAGCCGTAGCCCGGCATCGACGGGATCACCACGTCGAACGCGTCGGCCGCGGTACCGCCGTGCGCAGTGGGATTGGTGAACGGATCGATGATCTTTAGGAGTTCGATGACCGAACCGGGCCAGCCATGCGTGATGATGACAGGCAGTGCGCCCCGATGTTTGGATTTCACGTGGATGAAGTGGATGTCCAGGCCGTCGATCTCGGTGACGAAATTCGGCAGCGCCTTCAACCGCGCCTCGCATTTGCTCCAATCATATTCCGTTCCCCAATACTGCATGAGCTTCTGCATCGTGGCGAGTTGCACGCCCTGCGTTGGCCCTACCGTCGCAGGGGTCGACCAGATCCGCCGGGAGGCCTCGTCGGAGACGAGCTCGCGCTCGGGCCAGCGCGTAGCGACGATGCGCCGGCGAAGCTCGGTGAGCTCCTCCTGCGGGAAGCTAACGGTGAAAGGGCGGATGCCATCGCTGGTTGATGCGGCGGCCTTTTGTGACGGGAGCAGGCTCGCGGCGCCTGCGGCGGCGATGCCGACCGCGGCAGTGCCCAAGAGTCGCCGGCGATCCTGGTCGATTGTTTCGGAGGTTCTGGTCGTGTCCATGGGACTCTCCTGGGGTTGATGGATGCGATCTGCACTGCTTGACGTACCCCCGGGAGATGGGATTAGCCCGTTATGCGTCGTGAGCTCTTGTTAGTCGCTGCCCGCCAGCCGCTTTTTTGAGCAGATAGGAGGGGCCAGACAGTGGAGACTCCCTATGGTGCGGGAGCGTTCCTTGACTTAAACTGAGGCGCTGGGTGCAGGCGGCTCCCAAAAGAAGAGACGCCATGACGATAACGGCAAGTCAGGCCAAAGACAGATTGTCGTTTGGCCCTTTCTGCTTGGCTGCGGGTGAAAGGCTCCTGACAAGAGAGGGCGCTCCCGTAGAGCTGGGCTCGCGCGCCCTTGAAATTCTCATCGTCCTGACTTCCGCGCCGAATGAAGTCGTCAGCAAGAAGGATCTGATGTCGCGGGTCTGGCCCGATGTGGTTGTCGAGGAAGGCAGCCTGCGGTTCCACATGACCGGGCTGCGCAAGGCGCTGGGCGATGGAAAGGATGGCGCGCGTTACATCGCGACGCTTCCGGGGCGCGGCTATTGCTTCGTTGCACCGGTCTCGCGATCAAGCACACACGACGAAGCCCCATTCATCGCCGCTGGGTTTCCGCATGCGAATCTTCCAAACCGCTTGAGCAGAATGGTCGGGCGGGATGAGGACGTTCTCAAGCTGTCGGCGCAGCTGAATGCTTCGCGGTTCGTCACCATCGTTGGCGCCGGCGGTGTCGGTAAAACCACCGTCGCGATCGCAGTCGGGCATCATCTGATCGACGCATTTTATGGGGCAGTTCTGTTCGTCGATCTGGGAATGATCGGTGATCCCGGTCTGGTGACGACAGCCGTCGCCTCGATGCTTGGGCTGTCCGTTCAAACAGAAGATGCCACGCCCAACCTAATCGCTTACTTGCGCAACAAGCGGATTCTCTTGATCCTCGATACCTGTGAGCATCTCTTGGATGCGGTGGCGCCTTTGGCAGCAAGCATCGTCGATGCGACGTCACAGGTCCACATTCTGGCAACGAGCCGCGAGGTGCTTCGGGTTGAGGGCGAGCATATCTATCGATTGGATGCGCTTGCCTATCCGCCCGACGAACCTGGACTAACGGCGGCCATTGTCCAGACCTTCCCGGCCACCCAACTGTTCGTCGAACGAGCGGTGGCAGGCGGCGCTCGTTTGGACGTCAGCGATGCGGAAGCCCTGCTCATCGCAAGCATCTGTCGAAAGCTCGACGGCGTGGCGCTCTCCATCGAACTGGCGGCCAGGCGCGTCGAATCCTATGGGCTGCAACAGACCGCCGCGCTTCTTGATCAACGCCTGACACTGCTGTGGCTCGGTTCGCGGACCGCGCCGCCGCGTCAGCAAACCCTGCAGGCGACACTAGACTGGAGCTTGGGGCTCCTGACCGACCTTGAGCGCGTGGTGCTTCGCAGGCTCGCTGTATTCGTCGGTCATTTCACGCTCGATGCTGCACTGGAGGTGGTGACGAGCGCGACCCTCGACCGATCGACCGTCCTTGGCGCCATGGACAGTCTTGTCGCCAAATCGATCGTGGCGACGCGTCCGGTCGGAGCAATGATGCGCTACAGGCTCCTCGATACGACGCGCGCCTACGTTCTCGACATCCCGATCGATGACGCCGAGGCTGCCGATCTGGCAGTGCGCCACGCCGCCTACTATCGGAGATGGCTGGAGCAGACCGGGATCGAGTGGCCAAGCCTGGCGACCGGTGAGGAGCGGGCGCCTCACTTCGCCGCCATCAACAATGTCCGGGCTGCCTTGGAATGGTGCTTCGGCGACAGCGGAAACGCCGACATCGGCCTCGGACTCGCCACCGCTGTCGCGCCGGTTTTCCTGGCAATGTCCTTGTTGCCGGAGTGTCATCGCTGGTCTGAAAGAGCAATATTCGCTTTCGACGATGCCGCCCGCGGCGGACTTGACGAGATGCATCTTCAGGCAGCCCTCGGCGTGTCCTTCATGTTCATGCGGGGAGGACGCGACAGGGCGCGCGTAGCTCTGGAGAGGAGCCTGGCGATCGCCGAGGAGCGCGGCGATCCGCTGGACCGGGTGCGTCTGTTGGGTCCGCTCAACATGTTCCATCTGCGGACGGGCAATTTCGCAACCGCCCTTGAGTTTGCAAGGCGTTGTTCAGCCACAGCCGCGACCTTGGACGACTCGGTCGCCAGCGCGCTGGCACACTCGATTCTGGGCATCTCGCTCCACCTGCGAGGCGACCTCGCGCAGGCCCGCGCAGAGCTGGAGGCGGCGCTCGACCGTGGGCCGCGCTCCCAGCGGACCACGACGATCTATCTGGGGTTCGAAGGCAAAATCCTGGCCAGGGCCATCCTGGCGAGGAACCTTTGGCTACAAGGCCATCCGGATCAAGCCATGGCACACGCCCGACAGGCCGTCGAAGAGGCTGCCGCCATGGATCATTCTCTAACGTTGGCGATCGCGTTGATCTGGGCGATATCGGTCTTCCTTTGGACCGGCGACCTGAAGAGCGCCGAGGCGTACATAGATATGCTCATCGCCCGCGCGGAATCCCATTCCATGACTCCTTACCTGCTGGTCGGTCGGGGCTTCAAAAGCGAAGTCGCGATCCGTCACGGCGATGCAAAAAGCGGCGTCGAGGGCCTGCAGACATCTCTTCAGAAGCTCCACGCGGCGCCTTATGAATTGCTCACGACGCCGCTCAATCTCTCGCTAGTTAGGGGACTGTCCGCGACCGGTCAGGTTGATGAAGCCATTGCGTTGATCGACGAGTCGCTTGGTCAAGTCGAACAGAACGGCGATCAATTGTACCTCCCGGAGTTGCTCCGGATGAAGGGAAGCCTCCTTCTCCAGTCGGAGCGCAACCGTGATGAAGCTGCCGCCTACCTCATGCAGGCACTGGAGTTGAGCCGAAGTCAGCGCGCACGGGCATGGGAGTTGCGAACCGCAACCGACATGGCGACGCTGATGGCCGGGCGAAGGGAGGCGGATAGCGCTCGCGAGCTCTTGCAACCAGTCGTGGAGCATTTCGTTGAGGGCCAGGACACTGCGGATGTTAAGGCTGCCGAGCACCTTCTGGCTACGCTGAGGTAGCAATCGTCAACGAAACTTCTTTCACTGATGATGACCTCTGCTTTGGGAGTAAAGTTGCTTGGCCTGTGAATTTCGTGATGGCCGCTTTTGGCGAAGGAACGGCGCTGTCGTAGTGACTGGAATGGGCGCAAAGCGGCCGGTCATGCCAGCCTGAACTGCACTGCAGGCACACGCGATTTCCGACGCCGAACCTCACATACCGAAGGGCTACCCCGCCTCCCTACGCCCCCAGCGTCGGCTCCGTATTCACCTCCAGCGCCTCTTCCGCCTCATCCTCCTCGCCAAGCACCTCGCCCTTCACCCCCAACGGCCGCCCGATCCAGATCGGGTCGACCAGACGGTCGCGCTTGGGGTTGGTGGTGTTGAGGTGGATGAGAATGTTCGGCCCGCTGCCTGTTCAAGTCACTCACAGCTATTCACCGCCTTCAGCGCTTCTCCACGGGACGGTTTGTCAGCGATCCGTCGAACAGACGCGTAGAACCTTGGATAGTCGCCGGAGCACAGGTCGAACAAGCGAAGGAATGCCGGAACCTGTTCGCCGTAGACGGAAGTCGCGGCGAGCTTGGCGTTGTTGATCGGCGTATCAAACCAGCGGTCGTATCCCCGGTATCCGGCCCAGCGCCGGTCGCGCATGTGCCGGTAGCGCATCCGCAGCGTGTCGATCGTGGCTGCCTTGGCGGCCGCCATCTGCTGCGGGGTACGGGCACTTCCATAGACCCGGGCCAGCTCGTCGCGCGTTTTCGCCACCAGCCTGAGAAAATCGGCGTTGCGCTTGCGAGCGACTTCGTAGCGGCGCAATCCGGCCCGATCGCCGGCGGCGCGGAGCCATTTCCTTGTGCCGGTGGTTTCGACGGCAACCGCGAAAGCCTCGTTGAACGCGGAATCGCCCTCCACATAGAGGCGCTGATGCGCCAGTTCATGAAAGACAAGGCTTGCAAGATAGGTGTCATCCTGACCAAGCATGGTGCTGAGCAGCGGGTCGCTGGACCAGCCCAGGGTGGAATAGGCGGTGATGCCTGTGACGTAGACGTCCAGCCCCTGTCTCTGAAGCGCGACAGCGCTGTCCGTCGCGGATTTCCGGGAGAAGTAACCCCGGTACGGAACGCAGCCAAAAACCGGAAAGCACCATGTTTTCGGCGCGAGCGAGAATTGCGGCGCGGCAAAAACGGCCCAAGTCACAGCGTCCCGGTGGATGTCGACGTAGCTGCGGTAGCTGCTGTTGTCAGGCAGGGCCAGTTCATCTGTCGCGAATTGTCTTATGGCGCTCGCCGACGTCAGCTTGCTGCGCAATGGTCTGGGCGTCGAAGGATCGCGGATCAGCCTTCCAATATTTTTGCGCGCCGCCATGATGCGTACATGACCCTCCAGCGACTGCGCGTAGTAGGAGATGCTTGTGCAGCCGGCCACCCCGAACGCCATGGTCAGCGCGGCCAGTATTCGAAGAACGCGCCTCACAGTTTGCCCACCGCTTGCTTGTCTGCCCATGCAGCTCCCGTTCTCAACAGAGCACCGATCTTCGTCAAGCAGACACCGGCCCAAAGTTACCGCACTCTTCGCCCGCCCCGACAACCGCATATGAGATTCTTGCGAGGAGGACCCCACCCTAACCCTCCCCACAAGGGGGAGGGAACGCTGCCGCGCACCTTTACGTCCTCCTTGGCATTGAAAGGGCATGCAATTTGCCGAGGTCAGCGCCAACAGAAGTTTCCCTCCCTTTTGTGGGGAGGGGTTAGGGGTGGGGGTACTCGTAGAGCGAAGACCTTGGTTGCCTATGCGATTGCCCTGCTACACCCCCACCGTCGGCTGCGTATTCACCTCCAGCGCCTCCTCCGCCTCATCCTCCTCGCCAAGCACCTCGCCCTTCACCCCCAACGGCCGCCCTATCCAGATCGGGTCGACCAGATGGTCGCGCTTGGGGTTGGTGGTGTTGGGGTGGATGAGGATGCTCAGGCCGCCGTGGTTCAGCATCAGCCATGGAACCAGCGTAGCGAAAATCCCGGTGGCGAAGGAGACCTGGTACATGGCCTGCTGATGCGGGCCGACTTTCTCGTCGCGCCAATTGCCCAGGCGCACGCGGAAACGCTCGCCGATACGAAGGCGCAGCCATTCGGCATGCTGCCGCTCGGCCCGCCCGTCATAGTAAATATGCGCGTGATAGCTGACAATTTCCGAAAGCGGCCTTGGACTGGCGGCGTCTTCGTTCACCTTGATGCTCTCCTTCGATGATAACCGGCAGACCCGAAGCATGGAAGGTCGACCTTGTCGAGGCTGCGTTGATGCCGCCTCTTACAGGGGGGATAACCGGGACAACCGTCTCACTACCATCGATGACCAAGACTTGGCCTGTCACGTGCGCTACCCCTCGCCCGATAGATCGCGCCGCGCCTTGTCGAGTTCTTCGGCATAGCGCCGCATCAGATGGCCTTCGGTCAGCAGCCCGACGACCTTGCGGTCGGTGAAATCCTCGACCACCGCCAATTCCTCGGCGCCGGCGCGCTGAAAAGTCTCGGCGGCCGATTGCACGTTCATGCTCGGCACCAGCACCGCGTCCTTGAACTTGACGAAGGACAGCACCGGCATCTCTACATCCGACAAATGGCTGTGCAGTTCGGCGACGATCAGCACGCCGACATAATGCAGGTCGGCGTCGACCGCGATGACGCGCTGCGAGGCACCGAGCGGCACCTGCTTGCGGAATTCCGCAAGCGTCGTCGAGGCGTCGATGGTGCGGACATCCTTGCGCATCATCGAGCCGACAGTCAGGCTGCGCATCCAGCCGACATCATGCGCGCTGCGGATGGTTTCGCCGCGCAGATGAAAACGCCATGTCGAGAAGGAATAGCCGAAAGTTTCGCGCACCAGGATCGCCGCCATGAGCGAGGACGCCAGCACCACGCCGGTCAGCGTCAGGTCACGGGTCGATTCCAGCGCCAGGAAGGTCATCGTCAACGGGCCACCGACGACGCCTACGGCGAGCGAGGTCATGCCGACGACGGCGGCGACGGCCGGGTCGATGCCGGTCGCCGGCGAGACGAATGCCATAGCGCCGGCAAACATCTTGCCGAGCAGCGCGCCGAGGAACAGCGAGGCAAAGAACAGGCCGCCACGGAAGCCGGAGCCGAGCGAGATCGCCGACGCCGCCAGCTTCAGCACGAAGACGCTGGCCACCGCGGCCAGCCCGTAATTCATCGCGAATTCGCGGTGCAGCGCGCCATGGCCGCTGGACAGGACCTGTGGCGTGACCAGGCCCAGCAGCCCGACCATCACGCCGCCGATAGCTGGGCGCAGCGAGGCGTCGATCGACAGCCGCGCAAAGACGCGCTCGATCATGCTCACCAGATGCATGATGGCGATGGAAGCGCCGCCGCCCAGAAGCCCGAGCAGCATGAACGGCAGATACTGGCTGACGGTGAGCTGCGGCAGGCCGGCGAGCTCCAGCGGAAATGGCACGCCGCCGAACACCTCGGCGGTAAGCGAGGCTGAGATCGCGGCGGCCATCACCGGTGCGACATTGGCGACCGAGTAGATGCCGATGACCAGCTCGAAACCGTAGAAGGCGCCGGTCAGCGGCGCGTCGAAGGCGGCGGCGATCGCGCCGGCGGCACCGCAGCCGACCAGGATGCGGACATCGTTGCGGCGCATCCTGAACAAGCGCGCCAGCCGCGACGCCAGGCCCGAACCCACCTGCGTATAGCCGGCCTCGAGCCCGACCGAAGCGCCGAAGCCGCTCGAGATCATCGTCTGCCCGGCGATGATGAAAGTGTCGGTCAGCGACATGCGGCCGCCGTAAAGCGCATTGGCTTCGATCGGATCGACCGGCGTGCGGAATTTTCGCTTTCTCAGCCAGATCACCGTCAGCCCGAGCAGGATGCGGCCGGCCGCCGGTATCAGCGCCTGCTCCGGCCTTTGCAGCGAAAACATCGCCGAAAGCCGACCGCCGGGCTGAACGCCGAACATAAGCCCATGCAGGACCTGCACCAGTCCGCTCATGCCGGTGACCAGCGCACCCGCCATCATCCCGACCAGGGCCGCCAGAACGACGACGGCAATGCCGCGTGCCTCGAGCAGCGGGATAGATCTGATCAGCACCGCGCGCAACCGGCGGGCATAGACTTGCGGTTCGTTTCTGGGCGGTTCTTTTCTGGAAAGCACCGGGCGGCTCGCCGATATCTAAGGGGGAGTGGTGCCTGATACGCCCGGCGGCATCGCATGGCAACATGCCGGCCGCCAAGGTGTCATGCCCGCGTGATGCTGCGGCGATAAAGCCCATCTTCATCTCGGGGAGCCGCGTTGACGTAAACGTCAACCCGAAGCTATATGCGCCGGCGACCGTGATCGCGAAATGCGCAAGACGGCGACTTCGGCCAGATCGAAGAGTCCCGGGTCGAAGTGCCAATGTGCGACAAACGCAATGAGACGAGGAGAACCGCCATGAGCGTTCAGGAGATTGCCGACAAGATCAGCGCGCGCGTGGCTAGCGCCGGGTTCGATCGCTCCGTGAAATTCGACACCGGCAGCGACGGCGTCATCGTCATCGACGGCGCCGATGTCTCGACCACCGATGCGCCGGCCGATTGCACCATAAAGCTGTCGCTCGACGATTTGGACTCGCTGATCTCAGGCGATCTCAACCCGACCATGGCTTTCATGTCCGGCAAGATAAAGGTCGAAGGCGACATGAGCGTCGCCATGGCGCTCAGCCAGCTGATCGGCTGATCCACTCCGGTCCGGGATGAAAACGAGCCGCCGTGCAATGGGCGGCTTGTTTCTGATCCGTCACGCAGCGAGCGGCAGCCGCTGTGCCTTCAGCTTGCGCCCGGCCGCCTTCAGCGTGCCTTGCGCGCCGTCGAGCGCGCCTTCCACCAGTTCCAGCGCCAACAAGCGGTGCCGTTCGTAAGGTCCCGGCATGGCCAGAGGGCCGGTCTTCGCGGCCGAGAACCCGAAGCGCTTGTAGTAGGGCGCGTCGCCGACCAACAGGATCGCCGCATGGCCAAGGCGCGCGGCCTCAGCGACCGCGTGGTGCATCAGCGCCGAGCCAATGCCGGCATTCTTGAGCGCCGGGTCGACCGCAAGCGGGCCGAGCAGCAACGCTGCCTTGCCGCCTTCGCCCAGTACCACGTCCCACAGCCGTACCGTGCCGGCAACAGTGCCCGACGCGTCGCGCGCGACAAAGGCCAGGCCCTCCGAAGGCCGGCGGCCGCGCCGCAGCTTTTCCGACGACTTTTTCCGGCGCTTCGGCCCCATGGCGCGATCGAGCAAAGCCTCGCGCGATGCAATATCTGCCGCAGTTTCGGCGACGATCGCAAAAGCGCCGGTTATCTCCCCCCTTGAGGGGGAGATGTCGCCGCAGGCGACAGAGGGGGTCGGCACGTCCTGACGCGACACCCTATCGTGGACGAAGAACGTCGGCGCTTCACGCGCGGCGACCCCCTCTGGCCACTTCGTGGCCATCTCCCCCTCGAGGGGGGAGATTCCCGCGGCGCCTTCAACAACGAAATCTACAATGTCCATTTCCGCGATCCTTCACGAGCGGAGATCTGTTCCACAGGCGAACCCGGGCGGGCGACAGGCGCCCACCTCGGGGTGATCTGAAAGCCGAAGCCGTCAGATCACGTAGGATCGGAGAGGCTCGAAGCCGTTGAAGGCGACCGAGGCGTAGGTAGTCGTGTAGGCGCCGGTGCCCTCGATCAGCACCTCGTCGCCGATGGTCAGCGACAAGGGCAGCGGATACGGCGTCTTTTCGTACATCACGTCGGCCGAATCGCAGGTCGGGCCGGCGAGCACGCAAGGCGCGGTCTCGCTGCCGTCATGCGCGGTGACGATCGGATAGCGGATCGCCTCGTCCATTGTCTCGGCGAGACCGCCGAACTTGCCGATGTCGAGGAACACCCAGCGCACATTGTCGTTGTCGGCCTTCTTCGAGATCAGCACGACCTCCGATTTGATCACTCCGGCATTGCCGACCATGCCGCGGCCCGGCTCGATGATCGTCTCGGGGATGGCGTTGCCGAAATGCTTCCTGAGCGCCGAGAAGATCGCCTGGCCATAGGCCTGCGCCACCGGCACATCCCTGAGATAGCGGGTCGGGAAGCCGCCGCCCATATTGACCATCTTCAGCACGATGCCTTCGTCGGCCAGCGTCGCGAACACCTTCTTGGCATCGGCCAGCGCGCGATCCCAGGCAGTTAGGTCGGTCTGCTGCGAGCCGACATGGAACGACACGCCATGGGCGTCGAGGCCGAGCGCCTTGGCATGGCGCAGCACGTCGACCGCCATCGCCGGCACACAGCCGAACTTGCGCGACAGCGGCCATTCGGCGCCCTCGCCGTCGGTCAGGACGCGGCAGAACACACGGGCGCCGGGAGCAGCGCGTGCGATCTTCTCGACTTCCTCGACGCAGTCCACCGCAAACAGCCGGATGCCGAGCTGGTAGGCGCGCTGGATGTCGCGCTCCTTCTTGATGGTGTTGCCGAAGGAGATGCGGTCCGCCGGCGCACCGGCGTCCATCGCCATCTCGACTTCGGCAACGGAAGCGGTGTCGAAGGACGAGCCCATCGCAGCAAGCAGGCGCAGGATTTCCGGCGCCGGATTTGCTTTCACCGCATAGTAGATTTTGGAATCGGGAAGCGCCTTCTCGAAGGCGCGGAAATTGTCGCGCACGACATCGAGGTCGACGACGAGGCACGGGCCGTTCGGACGTCGGGTGGCGAGAAAGTCAAGGATGCGCTGGGTAGCCATCGGGTCTCTCCATCAGCGCCTTTCGGCGCGCACAAAGGCTTGCGGACGCGGGCCCTCGGCCTCGCGAACACGCGGTGGACAAAGGCGGGACGTCAAATCCATGGAACCAGCCGGTGGAGACCCCGGAACCATGAAGCGCCGTCTCGCGGCGGTGAACCTTGGCCTTGCCCGGCCTCGGTTCGCTTTGTCTGCCTTGGCTTGGATGGGAGACCCGTCCGCACTGCCGGCAATGAAGGTGTGCCTCTTCAGTAACCCCGGTCTTTGGACGACCGGCAGAACACCAGAAAGGCCCGCACCGTCGTTGCTTCAAGGTGTCCTCGGTTGGCGGTTGGCCGCTAAACCGACTGGAGGGGTTGGCTCCAGTTACCTTACCGATTGCCCTCACCATTCGAGGATCGGCGGACACCCACAGGCACGTGCGACTTTGGGCAAGCGCGATATAAGATCGAAAGATTTCACAATCAATAAAAATCGTATGGCAGGTTGTAAAATTTGTGGCATCGAACAATGCTGCGGCAACCAGAAGAAAAATGCTGCGGCAAGCACATTCCGGATATCGAACGCATGACAGGCACTCGCGGCCCGCTGAACGCTTTTCTCGACCTTGATCCAATCCCTGTAGCCAATGCGCAATCCGGCCCGCTTGCCGGCTTGCGGCTGGCCGTCAAGGACATCTTCGACGTCGCCGGCTACCGCACCGGCTGCGGCAACCCGCAGAAGTACCGGGACGCTTCACCGGCCATGGCGACCGCGCCGGCCGTCCAGGCGCTGCTTGATTCGGGCGCGCGCTTCGTCGGCAAGACGCAGACCGACGAACTCGCATTTTCCCTGCTTGGGCTGAACGCGCATTTCCCGTCGCCGGTCAACCCGGCAGCACCCGACCGCGTCACCGGCGGCTCGTCCTCCGGTTCTGCCGCGGCAGTTGCCGGCAGGCTTGCCGACATTGCAACCGGATCGGACACCGGCGGCTCGATCCGTGCGCCGGCAAGCTTCTGCGGCCTGATCGGCCTCAGGACGACGCATGGCCGCATCTCGCTCGACGGCGCCATGCCGCTGGCGCCTTCGCTGGACACGTTCGGCTGGTTCGCAAGCGACATCGTCATCTACGAAAAGGTCGGCACGCTGCTGCTCGGCGACGATCCGCATCGCCACGAACTGAGGCGCCCCATCGCTCTCGATGCACTAGACGGCCTCGTGCTCGGCACGCTGGAGGCCGCGGAATATCGCTCGATGATCCGCAGTGTCGCGTCCGTACTGGGCGCACCGCGCACCGTCGGCCCGCTGTCGCATTCCACCGACGATCTCTATTGGTGCTTCCGTAAGCTGCAAGGCTATGAAGCCTGGCAAAGTCACGGCGCCTGGATCGCCGGCGGCGACCGCATGCTGGGACCCGGTGTCAAGGAGCGTTTCGAGCACGGCGCGACCATCGACGCGGCAACCGCACAACGTGAAACGGAACGTCGCGTTTCGTTTCGCCTCGCGCTTGCCGGCCTGCTTGGCGATGACGGCGTTCTTGTGCTGCCGACCGCGCCGGGTGCCGCGCCGCTCAAGGCCGCGTCATTCGACGATTTGCAGGCCTATCGCGAGCGCGCGCTGAGATTGCTGTGTCTTTCCGGCCTGTCCGGCTTTCCGCAGATCACGCTGCCGCTCGGCAAGGTCGGCGGGGCGCCGTTCGGGCTTTCGCTGCTCGGTCCGAAGAACAGCGACCGGCAGTTGATTGCGCTGGCCGCCCGCATCCTTTCAGCCCACCAAGGAGGCGCATGACATGGATACGCTGACCCGCATGCGCGCCTTCATCGACGTGGTCGAGGCCGAAGGCTTTTCGGCGGCGGCGCGCAAGATCGGCCGCTCGAAGGCGCTGCTGTCGAAATATGTGCGCGAACTGGAGGACGAACTCGGCGCGCTGCTGCTCAATCGGACCACCAGGCAGTTCTCGCTGACCGAGGCGGGCCACACCTATTACCGGCGCGCCTCGGAGATCGTGCGCGAGGTCGACAGCCTTGCCGATGCGGTGCGCGAATCCTCTGGCGACGTGCGCGGCAGGATCAAGCTATCGGCGCCGCGCACTTTCGCCGACGCGCCGATCGGCCAGTCGCTGATCGACTTCGCCAAGCAGCATCCCGATATCATACTCGACGTTCAACTCGACGACCGTTTCGTCGATCTGGTCGAGGAGGGCTTCGATCTGGCGGTGCGCATTTCGCGGCTGGAAAATTCCTCGTTGATCGCCAGGCGCCTGGCGCCGTTTTCGGTGCGGCTTTGCGCGTCTCCCGAGCTGATCGCCAAGCACGGCATGCCGGTCAGGCCGCAGGATCTGGCCCGTGTGCCCTGCATTATCGACACCAATGGCCGCTGGCTGACCAACTGGCCTTTCAAGGGCGACAGCGGCGATACGGTGAGCGTTTCGGTCTCCGGCCCGATGGAGGTCAACAGCCCGATGACGGCAAGGGCGGCGGCCGTGGCGGGCTTGGGGTTTTCCATCCTGCCGGATTTCATCGCCGCGCCCGACATCGAAAGCGGCAAGCTGGTGACTGCGCTGGATGACCGCATCCTGCCTGGTGGCGGCATTTTCGCCGTCTATCCGCACCGGCGCTATCTGCCTGCGAAAGTTCGCGTTTTCGTCGACTTCCTGGTGCAGTGGTTCAAGGCGCTGGACAACGCATGAGCTTTCAGCCGCCTTGCGGTCCCATTTTCGCCCCCTTTCTGGTAACTGTCGGCAATTCACCGAAGCCGATTGAATCGCGACCGAGAATGCACTTGAAACAGCAAGCCATCATGCTGGCTTCGGCCTTGACCGCGACGTTTGCCGCCGTCGGACCGGCTGAGGTGCATCCCCACGTCTTCGCCGAAGCCCGCCTCGAAGTGGTCCTCGGCCCGGATCACCAAACTGTGAAGGCATTGCGCCATGTCTGGCGGTTTGACGATTTGTTTTCGAGCACGGTGATGATGGAGTTCGACAAGAATTCCGACCTGAAGCTCGACGACAAGGAGCTGAAGGATGTTGCCGACACCGTCCATGCCTCGCTTGCCGAATTCAACTACTTCCAGCTCGTCACCGTTGACGGCAAGGACGTGGCAATGACCCCGCCGCCGCATTTGATGGCCAATTTCGATAATGACCAGCTGATCATCCTGTTTGAATCCGAACCGAAGGTGCCGATCAAACTTAGCGGCAAGATCGATATCGGCGTCTACGATCCGACCTTCTACACCGCGATCGATTTCACCGAGGATGCCAATCTGCAGGTCGATGGCTTGCCGCCGGCCTGCACCAGCAAGGTTGTCCGCCCCAACCCGGACGAGGCGATCGCCGAGAACCAGAAGACCCTGACCGAGGCCTTCTTCAACGATCCGACAGGCACCGACATGAGCAAGATCTTTGCCACCAAGCTCGAACTGACCTGTCAGCCGGAAGGATAGATCCAGTGGCGAAACCGTCCCTGCGTTTGGCATTCGGTCTTCTGGCCGCCGCCTTTGTGATGACGCACTTTCTCGGCTCCGCCCACGCCCAGAGTTCGCTGGGCATCGGCACCAATGACGGCATGGCTCCAACCGCCACCGGCCCGTTCGCCCACATCCTGATGTGGATCAATCTGCGCCAGCAGGAATTCTATCATGCGCTTGCCGGCGCGATGAAGGCGATGCGCCAGGATGGCAGCAGGCTGTGGCTGCTCATCGGCCTGTCCTTTGCCTATGGCATTTTCCACGCCGCCGGCCCCGGTCACGGCAAGGCGGTGATCTCGTCCTACATGGTGGCCAATGAGGTGGCGCTCAAGCGCGGCATCATGCTGTCCTTCGTCTCGGCCCTGTTGCAGGCGCTGACCGCGATCGTGGTGATGCTGCTCGCCTATTTCGTGTTGCGCGGCACCGCGATATCGATGACCGACGCCGCATGGTTCCTCGAAATCATGAGCTATGTCTTCGTCACCCTGTTCGGCGCCTGGCTGCTTTGGCGCAAGGCCGGCCCGGCCATCCTTCGCCTGTTCGGCGCAAGCCCCGGCTACAGCCTCTCGGCTGCCCATGCCGGCCATTCACATGCCGGCCATTCACATTCCGCGCATGCCCATGCGGCACATTCCCACGCGCTTCATGCGCATGACGATCACGACCATGCGCATGACCATCATGACCACGGCGCACACGACCACGCCCATGCTGCGCACGATCACCACAGTCATGCGGCTGGCGAGGTCTGCGAGACCTGCGGGCACTCGCATGCGCCCGACCCGGCGCTGCTTTCGGGCGATCGCTTCGATTGGCGCACGGCCTGGTCGGCTGTCGCTGCCGTCGGCATCCGCCCCTGCTCCGGCGCGCTGATCGTGCTGAGCTTCGCCTTGCTGAACGGGCTATGGTTCGGCGGCATCCTGTCGGTGCTGGCCATGGCCCTCGGCACCGCAATCACCGTCTCGGCTCTGGCGACGCTTGCGGTGACCGCGAAGAACTGGGCGGTGTATTTTGCCGGCGACGGCCGCATGGGCAACCGCATCCATTCCTTCGTCGAGATTGGCGGCGCCGCCTTCGTCTTCCTGTTCGGCCTGCTGCTGCTTTCGGCCAGCCTGACTGGCGCCTGACCTAGTTGCGTGCGATCGGGGCGATTTAGCTAGGTATCTTGCCGCCCAACTCGTCCTCGATATGGACGCGTATGATCTCGTCGAAGCTCGTTTCGGCGGCAAAGCCAAGCTCCTTCGAGCGCCGCGCCTCGAAGCGTGTCGGCCAGCCCTTGACGATCGCCCAGATCGTCTCGTCGGGTTCCTCGCGGATCAGTTTCACCGCCTTGGCGCCGGCGACACGCTCCAGCGCTTCGATCTGCTCGCCGACGCTGACGGCGACGCCCGGCATCGTCAGGTTGCGGCGCGGCCCGACGGCGGCGCCGTCGATCTGAGCCGCATGGATCAGGAAATTCACCGCCGAACGCGGGCTGGCGTGTGTGTGGACGACGGAGCGCGGTACCGGCAGGATCGCTTCATGGCCGCTCAGCGGCTCGCGGATGATGCCGGAGAAGAAGCCCGAGGCCGCCTTGTTCGGCTTTCCCGGCCTGACGCAGATGGTCGGCAGCCTGATGCCGATGCCGTCGAAGAAACCGCGGCGCGTATAGTCGGCAAGCAGCGCCTCGCCGATCAGCTTCTGTGTGCCGTAGGAGGTCAGCGGCGTCGGGTGGAACTCGTCCGGAATGACGTCGGGAAACGGTGCGCCGAACACAGCGATCGACGAGGTAAAGACGACGCGCGGCGCAAATCCCGCCAGCCTTATGGCGTCGAACAGCGCCCTTGTGCCGTCGAGATTGACGCGGTAGCCGAGATCGAAATTGGCCTCCGCCTCGCCCGACACCACGCCGGCGAGGTGAAAGATCACGTCGGGGCGCAGCGCGACCAGATTTGCGGTCGCTCCCGGTGCGGCAAGGTCGCCGGTGTGGGGGGTAATGCTGACACCTTCGAGCACCGGCGCTTGCGGCGGCACGATATCGTGAAGATCGAGCGCGGCGATCTTGCGGCCGCCGAGCGCCCCGTCCTTGGCCAACCTGGCGATGAGTTTGCGGCCGACCATGCCTGCCGCGCCGGTAATCAGAATGCGCATGTCACTTTCCCTTTTTGCGCTGGCTGCGGCTACGCAGCCAGAACACGACGAAGATTGCCACCATGAAGATCGCGGCGACGACGCCGGCAAGAACCGTCGAGATATTGCCGACCGCCAGCATCACTGTTGGAAGATTATAGGCTGCGATGCCGAACAGCAGCAAAACCCAGGCGGCGCCGATCGCCGCATTGCGGGTGTCGCGGTCCATCACGCGGCGCCAGGGCGGCGAGAGTTCATGTCGATCGTTGCCAATGCCCAGAACTCCCGAAGTCAGTGATAATGGCCGCGGTGCGGTGCCGTGTCATGCGCATGCTCGTGCTCGTCATCATGCTCATGTCTGTCTGCACATTGACCGAATTCCGGTTCGACCGTGGCATGGGCTATGCCATGTTCCGCCGCAAGCCGCTTCTTGATCGCGCTTACCGCCATATGCGCGTCGACGCCGTCATTGAGGCAGGCATGCAATGTCGCCATGTTGCTGGAACCGTCGATCGACCAGACATGCATGTGATGCACCTCGCGCACGCCCTTGATCGAGCCTTCGATGTCCCTCGCGATCAGGTCGCGGTCGAGGCTTGCCGGCACGCCTTCGAGCAGGACGTGGGCGGCCTCGCGCATCAGCGACCAGGCCGTGGACAAGATCAGCAGCGCGACAAGGACGGACAGGATCGGATCGATAGGCGTCCAGCCCGTCGCCAGGATTATCAGCGCCGCGATGATCGCCGCGGCCGAGCCAAGCAGGTCGCCGAGCACATGCAGGATGGCGCCGCGCATGTTCAGGCTATCGCGGTCGCCGCCATGCAGCACGAAGAAAGAGCCGATGTTGACCGCAAGGCCGGCAATCGCAACGACCAGCATCGGCCCACCGAGCACGGGCTCAGGCGTCAGCAAACGCCCCCAGGCCTCATAGACGATCCACAGCGCAATGGCGAAGATGGCGATGCCGTTGGTGTAGGCGACCAGTGTCTTGACCCGGCCGAAGCCGTAGGTGAGGCGCACGGTCCCCGGTCGGCTCGCAAGATGAAAGGCATACCAGGCAAGGCCGAGCGCAATGCAGTCGGCAAGCATGTGGCCGGCATCCGCCAGCAGCGCCAGCGATCCCGTCAGGAGACCGCCAAGCGCTTCGACGACCATGAAGCCGGCGGTCAGGCAAGCCGCGATCAGCACGCGCTTCTTGTCGGTCGAGCCATGCACATGCCCGGCACCGTGACTGTGGTCGTGGCCCTGCGCGGCATGGTCGTGGGTATGCGCCATCTATGAGCTCCTGCTACGCGCCAAACTCGGCGCGGAAATCCTCGAGCCGCCGCTTCTGCTGGCCATCGCTGTCGAAATTGGCCGGATCGAGCCACGCCTCATAGGCTCTGCGCAGATCAGGCCATTCCTTATCGATGATCGAATACCACGCGGTATCGCGGTTTTCGCCCTTGACCACAAGATGCTGACGGAAAACGCCCTCGAACTTGAAGCCGAAACGTTCCGCCGCGCGCTTCGACGGCTCGTTGCGATTGTTGCATTTCCATTCGTAGCGGCGGTAGCCAAGCTCGTCGAAGACGTACTTCATGAACAGGAACTGCGCTTCCGTCGCCGCCGGCTTGCGCGAGATCAGCGGTCCCCAATAGATGTTGCCGATCTCGATCACGCCATAGGCCGGATCGATGCGCATCAGCGTCTGGCGCCCGGCGACCTTGCCGCTGGCCTTGTCGATGACCGTGAAGAACAGCGGGTCATCGCTGGCTTCGGCCTTGTCCAGCCATGGCTGGAAGGCGGCGCGGGTCTGCGGCGGGTCGTCGAACAGCCAGGCGAAGCGGCCGCCGGCATCGACCACTGACGAGGCCTCGAACAGGCCGTCGCCGTGCTTTTCGGCGTTGAGCGGCTCCAGCCTGACAGTGCGCCCCTCCAGCAACTTGCGTTCGGGCCGCGGGCGCGGTTGCCAATTCTTGAGATTTTCCGACACCGAAAACTCCAATCCGTTTGACTTTTGCGGGCGGACGCTCACAAAAACGCACGCTCGCTGAAAGAACCACACGGACGGGAAAAATGCTCCACACGATTTCGGCCTTCGACCGCCTCGGCGAGGAAAATGCGTTCGCAGTGCTGGCGCGTGCCACTGCACTTGCCCACCAGGGCCGCGACATTGTCAATCTCGGCATCGGCCAGCCCGACTTCAAGACGCCGCAGCATATCGTCGAGGCCGCGATCAAGGCGCTACGCGATGGCCATCACGGCTATACGCCGGCCAACGGCCTGCTGGCGACGCGCGAAGCGGTGGTACGCCGCACGCTGGCCACCACTGGCGTCGAAGTCTCGCCGGAAGCGGTGTTGATCCTGCCCGGCGGCAAGCCGACCATGTTCGCGGCGATCCTGATGTTTGGCGAGCCGGGTGCCGAAATTCTCTATCCCGATCCCGGCTTTCCGATCTACCGCTCGATGATCGAGTTCACCGGTGCTGCCCCCATCCCGGTGCCGATGCGCGAGGAGAACGGCTTTGCCTTTTCGGCCGCGGAGACCTTGGCGCTGATCACGCCGAAGACCAGGCTGCTGATCCTCAACTCGCCTGCCAACCCGACCGGCGGCGTCACCCCCCGAGCCGAGATCGAGAAGCTGGTCAGGGGCCTGGAAGCACACCCGGACGTCGCCATCCTCTCCGACGAGATCTACGACGTGATGACCTATGACGGCGAGACGCACTGTTCGCTGCTCACCTTCCCCGAAATCCGTAATCGGCTGATCGTCCTCAACGGCTGGTCGAAGACCTGGGCGATGACCGGCTGGCGCATGGGCTGGTCGATCTGGCCGAACGGCGACAAGGGCGCGCATCTCTATGACAAGGTGCGCAAGCTGGCGGTCAATTGCTGGTCCTGCGTCAACGCGCCGAGCCAGTATGCCGGCATAGCCGCCATTGACGGCCCGCAGGACGACGTCGACAAGATGATGCGCGCCTTCGACCGCCGCAGGAAGGTCGTGGTTGAGGGGTTGAATGCCTTGCCGGGCGTTTCATGCATCACGCCGAAAGGCGCCTTCTATGCCTTCCCTAATGTTTCCAAGACCGGCTGGAAGGCCAAGAAGCTCGCCTCGGCGCTGCTCGAGGATGCCGGCGTGGCGCTGATCGGCGGCCCCGATTTCGGCATTCTCGGCGAAGGCTATGTCAGGCTGTCCTACGCGAATTCCGAAGAGAACATCCTGCGCGCGCTGGAGCGGATCGAGGCGTTCCTGGCGAAGTGAGGACGACGAAAGGAGACGCCAGATGTTCTATGCCATTCTTGCCTATCACGAGGAAGAAGCGATCACGGCGCTGACGCCTGAGCAGGATGCGGCGCTGATGACCGATCTTCTCCAGATCAACGATCGGCTCTACCGTCAAGGCACCCTTGGGCCTGCGGCCCGGCTCGGCGCGACACAAGACGCCTGCACCTTGCGCGGGCCAGGCACCGGAATGGTTATCGACGGCCCCTTCGCCGAGACCAAGGAACAATTGCTGGGACTCTATGTCGTCGACTGCGCCAACCGTGACGCCGCTATCGACATTGCGCGCGACCTTCGCCGCGTCAATCCGACCGCCGTCTACGAAATCCGCCCGATTTCGCTATATTTACCCGGCGTGCCGCTTCCGGTCACCCGGCCCTGATTTAGGACCGGGTCGAGACTAATTTAGCCTCGCCCGACAAATGGCATCTTCGTCGCCATCACGGTCATGAACAGCACGTTGGCGTCGAGCGGCAGGCTGGCCATATGAAGGACCGCATCGGCGACGCGCTCGACATCCATCACCGCTTCGGCGGCAATGGTGCCGTTGGCTTGCGGCACGCCGACCGTCATCGCTTGCGCCATGTCGGTCAGCGCGTTGCCGATGTCGATCTGGCCGCAAGCAATGTCGAAGGGCCTGCCATCCAGCGCCAGCGTCTTGGTCAGCCCGGTGATGGCGTGCTTGGTCGCCGTATAGGGCACCGAGCCCGGCCGTGGCGCATAGGCCGATACCGAGCCGTTGTTGATGATGCGGCCGCCCATCGGCTGCTGCCTACGCATGGCGCCGAACGCGGCGCGAGCACACAGGAACGAGCCGGTGAGATTGACCCCGACGATGTCGTTCCACACTTCGACCGGGATGTCGTCGATCAATGTCGATTTGTAGCTCGTGCCGGCATTGTTGAAGAGCAGGTCGACGCGCCCGAAAGCCGCAGCCACCGTCTCGAACAGATCGTCGACCTGATCGGCCTTGCTGATGTCGCAGGCGAAGGCCAATGCCTTGGCCTGCGTCGGCCCGGCCGCGGCGATCGCATCCTCCAGCACTGGCTTGCGACGACCGCAGAAGACCGTATTCCAGCCGGCCTTGAGCAGCGCTGTGGCGACGCTCTTGCCGATGCCCGTGCCGGCGCCGGTGACGATGGCGGTTTTATAGTCGGTCATGGCTGTACTCCCTGAAAGGGATGAGGCATCGCAAATGACGGGAACCATGGCAAGCCGGCCCAAAGCCTGTGCTCACAAAAAGGGCGGCCGTTGGCGACCGCCCCTGATCCGAACCGGGCCTGGGAGGAGGAAAGCCGATCCGACTGCCTGAAATCATGCGCTTCCTCGGTTAACGAGAAGCTAACGCCAACGGCGCCGAGTTCCAAGGCTTCCTCTTCGAGCTACCAGCGCGAGCCTGCGACCGGCTTGGCTGTGCTGCCCGCTGCCGGCACCTTCGCCGCCGTCACCGTCGCCTCGACATGGTCGACCAGCGCATCCGGCAGGCCGAGACGGCCGGCAAGCAGGTCGAGATAACCGCGTTCGGCCCGCGTGTCCGGATCGATGGCAAGACGCGAGGCGGTGTAGAGTTCCAGCTTTTGCGCATCGGTCTTGGCCCCTGCGATCAGCACATCCAGATCGAGCGGCGCCTCCAGTTCCGACATCAGGAATTTCTCCGCTTCGGCGCCGACGCCGGCGAGGCTGAGCTTGCCGGCGATCTTCTGCCGCTCTTCGTCATCGACGTGGCCGTCGGCCTTCGCCGCCGAGATCATCGCCCTGACCAGCGTCAGCGTGAATTCGTCTTCGCCCTGCGGCGCTTGCGACGGATGGAAGGCGGTATCGGCCGGCGGCGGCAGCAATTCCGGTTCGCCTGCAGCTTGCGTCTCGGCCGGCGCGTTGCCGTTCTTGTAGTTCTGGTAGGCCTTGTAGGCGAGGCCGCCGATCGCAGCCAACCCACCAAGCTTCACCGCCGCACCGCTGACCTGACGGCCTGGGCCGGTTCCGAGCAGCACCGCGGCCAGCGCACCGGCTGCAAGCGGATTGTCCTTGGCCATCTGCACCGCCTGCCCGGCCTTGTCGCGGACGGTCGATCCGGTGCCAGGAATTTGCGAGCCGAGCAGATCGTCGAGGAGCTTCTTGGGATCGAACATCTATGCCTCCAGAATTGGCCCGGCCGAAGGTGCGCGGGCAGGTTTGGACGTCGAAGACCTAGGTCCCGCAGTTTGACATTACAATGACGGGTGCATCCTTTTACCCGCTGCCACGCATGACCCCGCACCGACATCTGCTGGGATTTCACGCGGAACTCAAAGTGCTGCAGCCTCCTGCCGCGCCCAAAAAAACACGCGGCGCTGGGGACATGGGATGTGTCGAAACCGCCCTCGACTTCGGGTAGTGTCGCGGCATGTCGCTTGGAAGGAGCCTGGCATGACCGATGAGACAGACCGCCAGCCGGCACGCGACCCCCAGGAACTGGAGCGCCTGCTGATTTCACGGCAATGGATCGGAGACATTGACGGCATGGCCGCGCTTTTCGAGCCGCATGCAGTCATCGACAGCGGTGGCGGACAGCTGACGTTCGGCCGCGAAGCCATCCGGGCGCTGTTCGCGGAGATCACCGCAACCGGCCGAAAATTTCAATCCGGAGATCAGCGTCCGGCTGTCGTCAATGGCGACCTGGCGCTCACCTCGACCCGGCTTCCCGACGGCACGATCACCACCGAGGTCGCGCGCCAGCAGAACGACGGGACATGGCTGTGGGTCATCGATCGCTTCTCTGTTGCTTGACGTGAAGTTGCTTCACGTGAGCTAACTTCCGATGTGGCGGGCGCCGCGTGCTTGCGCCAACTCGACCTGGCGCTGGCGCTCGGCGTAACGGGCGCGATCTTCGTCCGAGCGGGCATCGAAGCAATGCGGGCATGAAACGCCGGTAGCATATCTCGGCGACAGCCGGTCTTCCGCGGCTAGCGGATGCCGACAGGCGCGGCAGAGTTCGGCCTCGCCTTCGACCAGCCCGTGCGATACCGAAACGCGCTCGTCGAAGACGAAGCATTCGCCTTGCCAGAGGCTCTGTTCTGCGGGCACATCCTCGAGATATTTCAGAATGCCGCCCTTGAGGTGGAACACATGCTCCAAACCGAGCGACTTCACATAGGCCGTCGCCTTCTCGCAGCGTATGCCGCCGGTGCAGAACATGGCGACCTTGCGCCCGTCGAGCTCATGCCGATGCTGCTCAACCCAGGCCGGGAATTCGCGGAAGCTGGTGGTGGCGGGATCGACAGCGCCCTTGAAGGTGCCGAGCGACACTTCGTAGGCGTTGCGCGTGTCGATGACGATGGTACCCGTATCCGAGATCAGTGCATTCCAGTCGGCCGGCGCGACATAGGTGCCTGCAGCTGCCGGATCGATATTGTCCACGCCCATGGTGACGATCTCGCGCTTCAACCGCACCTTCATGCGGTGGAACGGCATCGTCGCGGCGCTGCTGAATTTGATCTCGAGGCCGGCGAGACCGTCGATGGATTCGAGATGATCGATGAGCGCGGCGATTGCCGTTTCACTGCCGGCGACCGTGCCGTTGATGCCCTCACGCGCCAACAGCAGCGTGCCTTTGATGCCGCGTGCGCAGCAGAAGGCGGCGAGCGGCGCGCGCAGCGCCTCGAACGTGTCGAGCCGGGCGAAGCGGTAAAGCGCGGCAACGCGGAAGGCTTGGCTGGGCAGTGTCATCGCCAAGCCACTAAACGCTCACGGCAGCCGGATCAAGGCAGAGCCGGGAGCGGTCTGACCGCGGGTGCGTTTCGAACATCACGCGTGACATCGCGACACGCCGCGTTTCGTGGACAGAAAAACCACCTTCTGCTAACCGGTCGACTTGATCAACAGAGGAGAGACGACGAATGCCCAGCACGACCGAAAAGCTCCTGTCGCTCCTCAACGGCCAGCCGATCATACCGGTGCTGAAGATCGCCAATCCCGCCGACGCGGTGCCGCTGGCCCGGGCGCTGGCCCGCGGCGGCCTGGCGGCGATCGAGATCACGCTGCGCACCGCCGACGCGCTGGAGGCGATCCGCCGGGTGGCGGGCGAGGTCGAAGACGCCGTCGTCGGCGCCGGCACCATCCTGGACGCCCGCCAGTTCGGCGAGGCGGCGGCCGCCGGTTCGAAATTCATTGTCAGCCCCGGCATCACTCGCGAGCTTCTCGCGGCAGCCAAGGACAGCGATGTGCCGTTGCTGCCCGGCGCCATCACGCCGGGAGAGGTCATGGCCGCGCGCGAAGCCGGCCTGCGCTTTCTGAAATTCTTCCCGGCCGAACAGTCTGGCGGCATTGCCTCGCTCAAGGCTTTCGCCTCGCCGCTTGCCGACGTGAAATTCTGCCCGACCGGCGGTATCACCGGCAAGAACGCCGCCGACTATCTCAGCCTGCCCAACGTCATCTGCATCGGCGGTTCCTGGGTGGCGCCAGACGATCTGGTCAAGGCCGGCAAATGGGACGAGATCGAAGCCTTGGCACGCGCGGCAAGCAAGCTCGGGCGCTAGCATCATCTGCATCAAAAGTCGCCGCCGATTTGGCCGACCTGGTTCGCCGGCTGGTTCCCGCTCATGGACTCGAACCACGATTCACGCCTTCAAAGGGCGCTGTCCTACCATTAGACGAAGCGGGAGAATGCTGACCGCTGGTTACCATCCCGGGATGAAGGAAGCCAGTGCCGCCGGGTAGAGATAGCCGCGCGAGGTGCCGAGCGCGGCCTACTCGGTCTTGAAGCGTGCCACCGACATGAACTTGACGGCCTTGCCGGTGAACCGGTTGGCGTCGGCCATCTCGTTGCCCGGCTGGAAGCCTACCGTATAGACCTCGCTCGGCGCCGTACGGACGAAGTCGTAGGCGTAGCGCGGCGCCGTTGTCGCATCTGAAACGGTTGCTACATACTCACCGCTGTGCAGCGCCCAACGGGCGGCCTGCGGCGCGGCGGTGACCACCACCGGCTTGGGGCCGGGTTTCAGGTCGCGGGCGGTTGCCCTGGGTTCCTTGCGTGTGGTCTTCACGCCTGCACCGATGACGGCAGCCGGATCGGAGCCGGCCGGGCGGGCAACGATGGCCTCGCGCGGCGATGCCCCGTCGCTCGATGGCCCGTCGTCGTTCGCCGGTTCCTCGAACACCGATGCTTGCTCGGAAAGCGACGCGACCTTGTACTCGTCGGTCGCGCTGACCCTTTCCAGAACGGCCTTGACCTCGTCCGGCTGGGAAGTATCGGGCCGCGCCGACGGCAATACCGAGAATGCGTCGGTGGCAGTGTTGCTCCGCTCTGCCGCACTCGCCAGCGCCAGCAACACTTGCTTGTCCTGCGGCGCAAGACCCGCCGGCGACAGATCGGCCGGCAGCGAATGATCGGGCCGCCAGCTCGGCAAGGGAATGTTGTTTGCCGCGACCTGCACCGGGCCGGCAGCAGCAGCTGCGTCTGCCATGCCGAACGGAACACTTGCCGGCGCCACGGTTGCCGGCGCTTGCGCGGTCGCCACCGCCTGTTCAGTCGATCCAGCCGCATCCGCCACGCCGAACGGAACGTTTTCAGGCGGCTGAGCGCCGACGTCGGTCTTCGGACGCGGAGCAAAATCCGGCAGCGGGACGCTGCGCGCCGGCAATGCCGCGATGATCGTCTCCGGCGTGTCGTTCTCCGGGTCAGGCGCCGGAGCATCGGCGACCTCCGGAATCTCGGCGCGCTTAGCATCCTGAGGCGCCACGATGGCAATACCAGGCAGGTTGCTGCTCTTGGCGGACGGCGCCGGCTTCACGTTACGGGGCTTTGGTGCCGGCTCGGCCATCGCCACATCGGCGCTGTCGTCCGCCTCGTCGTCGCCACCGCCGAACAAGGCTGCCAGGAACCCGTGGGATTTTTTGCCGCCGCTTGCGCTGGCCAGTTCAATGGCCGGCGCGCCGGCGCCCTTGCGGGCTTTGTAGGAGGCGAGCGCCTGTTGATAACCAGGCAGCGGCTTGCCGTCGCTCGGCACATGCAGCGTCTTGCCGTTGGGGAACACGCGCGCCAGTTCCTGGCGACTGATGCCGGGCCAGTGGCGCACATTGCCGACATCCATATGCACGAAGGGCGAGCCGGAGCTGGGATAGTAGCCGACGCCGCCGCCCTGCATCCTGAGGCCGATATCACGCAGCTTCTTCAATGGGACACCGGGAATGTAGAAATCCATCGCCCTGCCGAGCATGTGCTGGCTCTTCTCGGCGACGCCCCTGCTGCGGCTGCGCAGCATCGAATTCGTGGCCGGCGAACGATAGCCACAGACGACCTGGATGTAATCGGTGGCGCCGCTCTCCCGGTACGCTTCCCAGACCAGGTCCAGCAGGCGCGGATCCATCTTGGTCGGCTCGTTGCGACGCCAGTCGCGCAGGATGATGTTGATCTTTCGCAAGCCCGCCTGGTCGTAGCGGCCGTTGCGCTTGTAGACGATCTCCGCCTTTTCATGCGTGTGGAGATGATAGAGCTTCAGCGAACGTGTCTCGGCGCTGGCGCCGGTTGCCGCCGCTGCAAGGAACCCGACGGCAACAATCACCGCTGCCAGCCATCTCGGCCAGACGCTCATGTGATAATGCCGCCCGTTTTCGTGTCGTTCGATTCTGTTCAAATCAAAAGGCCTTGCAGGCTGCCGTTTTGTCCCCGGATTTGACCAAACGGATGCGTGGTGTGTGCATCCGAATATCGATCCTAATGGTTAATCATCGCTTATTGAAGCCGAAATGCGGTAACACGGTGGCGATATCCCGCCAAAAATATTGCGCCGGATATCTTGGTAAACCGCTGGTTTAGATCATGTTTTGGCGCCAGCTCGAAACACGATCTGTTACCGTCCGCCTTAATACGTGAACACTATGGCGAACACATCATTTCGAGGCGCAGTTGCGTGGAATGTCCGGATGAGAACCGGCTTGGCCCTGTGACTCAGGAAGCGAGCCGTTCGACGCGGCCGGTTTCCGGGTCGATGCCGTATTCCTTGAGCTTGCGGTAGAGCGTCGACCGACCGATGCCGAGACGGCGGGCGACTTCGCTCATCTGGCCGTTGTAGTGATCGATGGCGAGCTTGATCATTTCGAGTTCGACGTCGGCCAGTGCACGCACATTACCGCGCTCGTCGAGCGCCCGCAGCGTCCCGAAACGAGGCTTGGCCGGTGCATCGGCGTCGGCGGATGCGATGCCGCCAGCGGCCGATATGTTGTCGCGCGCCTGGCTGCCCGAAGCCACTCCGGAAGCTGGCCACCCTGGAGCTGGCCCCCCTGAATTGGGCAAGGCGGTACCCGAATCGAGATTGACGGTGCCCTCGACCTGCGCCCGGATCTGCGGGAATTCTTCTTCGGTCAGCATGTCGCCGTCGGCGAGCACCGAGGCCCGGAAGACGGCGTTTTCGAGCTGTCTTATGTTGCCCGGCCAGTCATAGGCCTGCAGCATGGCAAGCGCCGCAGCCGAGATGCCTCGCAGGCGGTGGCGCGGATCGGCGGGCGCCACCTTCTCCATGAAATGCTCCACCAGATAGGGGATGTCGTCGCGACGGTCGCGCAATGGCGGCACGAAGATCGGATAGACGTTCAGCCGGTAGAACAGGTCCTCGCGGAACTTGCCGTCCTTGACCTGCTGCAGCAGGTTGCGATGGGTTGCCGAGATCAGCCTGATGTCGACCCTGACGGCCGAGCGCCCGCCAACCGGATCGACCTCGCCGTCCTGTACGGCGCGCAACAGCTTGACCTGCACGTCGAGCGGCAGGTCGCCGATTTCGTCAAGGAACAGCGTGCCGGTGTGCGCTTCGACGAACTTGCCGGTATGTTTTTCGGTGGCGCCGGTGAACGAGCCCCTCTCGTGCCCGAACAGAATCGATTCGACCAGATTGTCGGGGATGGCGCCGCAATTGACTGTGACGAAGGGTTTCGAGCGGCGGTCGCCGCTGCCCTGGATGGCGCGCGCCACCAGTTCCTTGCCGACGCCGGATTCACCTTCGATCAGGATCGGAATGTTGGACGCCGCCGCCTTGCGGCCGAGCCGGATCACCCGATCCATCGCCGGACTGTGGGTGATCATGTCCTTGAACGTCAGATGGCCGCCGCGCTGCCGTGACGAGCGCTTCACTTCGCCTTCGAGCGCTTCGACCTTGAGGGCGTTGCCGATCGACGCCTGCAGCCTGTCGGGCGAGGCCGGCTTGACGACGAAGTCGAAGGCGCCGTGACGCATTGCCGAAACGACGGTTTCGATGCCGCCCTGCGCGGTCTGCACGATGACGGGAATGTGGATGCCACGCTCGCGCATCGCCTTCAGCACGCCGATGCCGTCGAGCCCAGGCATCATAAGGTCGAGGATGACCACCGACACGTCGCGCGCATTGGGTCCGTCGACAAACTCGAGACCCGCCTCGCCGCCATCGGCGACGATCGCGGTGTGGCCGAATTTCGTCACCGCCGCCTCGAGCAGCCGGCGCTGCACGGGATCGTCATCGACTATGAGTATGGAAGCTGCCATGACTGATCCGACCGTGCCCGCCCGAGAATGCGCCCTATGGATCATCTTGGCACAGGGTTCTAAATAAGCTTTCAAAAAACCCGGTGAACGAATTCCTTAGGATTTGACCGGCTTCTCGTTTCCTCGAATTTTTGTGTCTGGAAGGATCGGCAATGCGCATGGTTTTTGCTCGAAAGCTGGCGGCGGCTCCCGGTCAGGGCGTGGCGGAGCTTGGCGACCTGCCGGAATGGAATCTGGCCGATCTCTATTCGGGCATGGAAGCGCCCGAGTTGAAGCGCGACATCGCCAAGGCCGCCGCCGATGCCATCGCCTTCGAGAGCCGTTGGAAAGGCACGCTCGCCGCCGAGGCCGGGCGTGGCAGCGCCGGCAGGCTTGGCGAGGCGCTTCAGGCCTATGAAGCGCTGGAGGAGCTGATCGGCCGCATCGTCTCCTATGCCGGGCTTGTCTATGCCGGCAACACGTCGGATCCGCAGCGCGCCAAGCTCTATGGCGACATCCAGGAAAAGATGACCGATGCCAGCGCCCACCTGCTGTTTTTCGCGCTCGAGCTGAACCTCATCGACGATGGCGCGATCGAAAACGCACTCGCCGCCGATCCGGCCTTCGCCCACTACCGGCCCTGGGTGCTCGATCTGCGCAAGGACAAGCCCTATCAGCTCGAAGACCGCATCGAGCAGCTCTTCCACGAAAAGTCGATCACCGGGCGCGGCGCCTGGAACCGCCTGTTCGACGAGACGATGACCGATTTACGCTTCGACTTCGACGGCGAGGAGCTGACGCTGGAGCCGGCGCTCAATCGCCTGCAGGACGCCGACGGCGAGGTGCGCCGCCGGGCGTCCGAGGCGCTGGCCACGACCTTCCGCAAGAATTTGCGCGTCTTTACGCTGGTCACCAACACGCTGGCCAAGGACAAGGAGATTTCTGACCGCTGGCGCGGCTTCGAGGATATTGCCGATTCCCGCCATCTCGCCAACCGCGTCGAACGCAGCGTGGTGGATGCACTCGCCGCCGCGGTTCGCGACGCCTATCCGCGCCTGTCGCATCGCTATTATGCGATGAAGGCGCGCTGGCTCGGCATGGAGGTGATGAACCACTGGGACCGCAATGCGCCCCTGCCGGAGACCCCGCAGGCGGTCATCGGCTGGGACGAGGCCAAGAACACCGTGCTTTCCGCCTACCAGCGCTTTTCGCCCGACATGGCGGAGATCGCCAGAACTTTCTTCGACCGCAACTGGATCGATGCACCGGTGAGACCCGGCAAGTCGCCTGGCGCCTTCGCGCATCCGACCGTGCCTTCGGCGCATCCCTATGTGCTGCTCAACTACATGGGCAAGCCGCGCGACGTGATGACGCTGGCGCACGAGCTCGGCCACGGCGTGCACCAGGTGCTGGCCGGCGGCCAGGGCGCCTTGATGGCGTCGACGCCGCTGACGCTGGCCGAAACGGCATCGGTGTTCGGCGAGATGCTGACCTTCCGCTCGCTGCTCGAGCAGACCACCGACAAGCGCGAACGCAAGGCCATGCTCGCCCAGAAGGTCGAGGACATGATCAACACCGTCGTGCGCCAGATCGCCTTCTACGAGTTCGAGCGCAAGGTGCATGCCGAGCGCAAGAGCGGCGAATTGACCTCCGACAAGCTCGGCCAGTTCTGGCTGGAAGTGCAGGCGGAAAGCCTCGGGCCGGCGATCAAGCTGCGCGAGGGGTACGAGGTTTTCTGGACCTATATTCCGCATTTCATCCACTCGCCTTTCTACGTCTATGCCTATGCATTCGGCGATTGCCTGGTGAACTCGCTCTACGCGGTCTACCAGAACGCCGAGCGCGGTTTTCAGGAGAAATATTTTGCCATGCTGCGCGCCGGCGGCACCAAGCATCATTCCGAGCTTCTGGCGCCGTTCGGCCTCGACGCGGCCGACCCTGCCTTCTGGCAAATCGGGCTTGGCGTGATCAGCGGACTGATCGACGAGCTGGAAGCACTGGACAATTGATGCGCAACACTGGGTGATGCGCAACACCGGATGACCGGGTTTTCCAGAACAGTTTAGCTGCAATGCATATTGGCGGTGGTTCTATTCTTGTCTTGGTTATTTGTTCTTAAATAACTTTCCATGGAAGTTTTCCGTTAGATTCCCGTAAGCTGTATGATAGCGTCCGCCCTCAAGCTCAGCCGGGCACGAATGGGCCTGGTCGGAAAGTCCCGACCGGTCATGGCGTGTCGGCGGATGCGACAATGGCTGTTGGCCAGGGGCAAACCGGTCGCCGACAGCTCGATCGAAGCCGGCTGTTCTGCAAATTGCGGAACCACCATCGAATGGTCCTTCGCCGAGGTCATGGCTCTACAGGCCAGGGCGGACGGATGGGACTGGAGAGAGAAAGACAATGGGCACTTTTTTCTACATGCTCCTGGCGTTCCTGGTAGGTGTGTTGGTTGGCTGGTTCATTTGGGGACGCCTGCGTGGCGAGCTCGACAGTTTGCGCGGCGATCTAGACCGCACGCGCAGCGAACGTGACAGATTGCGGGCCGATAGCGACCGTCTGACCGGTGAGTTGGATGCATGCGGCCGCGCCCGCGCCGATCTCGAACGCCGGCTGGGCGAGGCGAAAACCACCCAGGCGCCAACCGCGAAGGCGGCAACAGCCAAGGCGCCAGCCGCCAGGACCGGCGCGATCAAAGCCGCGATGCAGGCGCCGTCAACCCTGATGTCGACATCCGCACCGGCCAAACCGGCGCCGAAGAAATCTGCAACGGCGAAGGCCGCCACCGCGCCACGCGCAAGTGCCGCGAAAACGGCAACGCAGAAACCGCCTGTATCGAAGGCGAGCGCCGCGCCCAGGACCGCGCCGGCGGCAAGCAAGGCTGCGCCAATTGCAAAGAAAGCCGCGACCGGCAAGGCAACAGCCACCGCGGCAGGCAAAGCCAACGATCTGCGTCGCCTGATCGGCATCGGCCCCACCAACGAGCGGCTGCTCAAAGGGCTTGGCGTCACGACCTATGCCCAGATCGCCGCCTGGACGCCCGACGATGTCAAGCGGATCGAGGCGACGTTGAATTTCGACGGCCGCATCGAACGTGAACGCTGGATCGAGCAGGCGAAACTGCTTGCCGCCGGTGACGAGAAGGAATTTGCGCGCCGCTTCCCGACCGCGGGGGAAGCCAGCAACACCTGACCCATCGCGAGGTGGCATTTTGGAACAAGGCGGCGCCCACTGGCGCCGCATTTGTTTTTGCCCCGCGCCTTTGCGTCTTGAGACGCCGCTCCCTCGATTGCACACGGTCGAGCCCCCATATAGATCGATCGCTGGTGACCGCAGCATTCGAGCCTTATGCCCCTGCCCTTTGCAATTTTCCGGAACGACGAGACCGCGCGTCAGCTCGTTTTCGACCGGCCGGCCGAGATAATCGCAGCGCATGGCGAGGCGGACTTTTTGCCGGTCCTGGAAGCAGCGCAGGCAGCACATGACGGCGGCAAATGGCTGGCCGGCTATTTCTCCTATGAGGCCGGTTACCTGCTCGAACCCAAGCTCGTTCCGCTGCTGCCGGCCGGCCGCCGCGCCCCGCTTTTCTGCCTCGGCGTGTTCGATGCGCCAGCCGAAGAGACGATCGCGCCAGGCGATCTGCCGGCCAGCAACGGCCCAATCTTCGACGCTAAGGCAGCCTGGTCTTCGGATGACTACGCCAAACGCTTTGCCAGCCTGCATGACCATATCCGCAAGGGCGACTGCTACCAGGGCAATCTGACCTTTCCGGTCCACGCACAATGGTCGGGCGATCCACTGGTCGCCTTCAACGCGCTGACTGAACGCCAGCCGGTGAAGTATGGGGCGCTGGTCGCGCTCGGCGATCCGATCGTCTTGTCGCGTTCGCCCGAACTGTTCTTCGAGGTCGACGCGGAAGGCATGATCGAGACGCATCCGATGAAGGGCACCGCGCCGCGCGGCGCAACAAAAGCCGAGGACGATCGCCTGAAAGCGTTCTTGCGCAACGACGAGAAGAACCAGGCCGAGAACCGGATGATTGTCGATCTCCTGCGCAACGACATCTCACTGATCAGCGAGGTTGGCACGCTCGATGTGCCGGAGCTTTTCCGCATCGAGAGCTACCCGACCGTCCACCAGATGGTGAGCCGCGTGCGGGCGAAACTCTTGCCCGGCCTTACCATCCGCCAGATTTTCGCCGCGCTGTTCCCCTGCGGTTCGATCACCGGCGCGCCGAAGATCCGCGCCATGGAGATCCTGCGCGAGCTGGAAGCTGGCCCGCGCGATGTCTACTGCGGCGCCATAGGCTGGATCGCGCCCGGCGGCCGGATGCGCTTTTCGGTGGCGATCCGCACCATCTCGCTCTTTGCCGATGGCGAGGCGGTCTACAATGTCGGCGGTGGCGTCGTCTTCGATTCGACAGCCGAAGAGGAGTACCAGGAGTGTCTGCTGAAAGCCCGTTTCGCGACGGGAACACTGCCGATTTCGAACTGATCGAAACAATGCGCTGGGAACCCGGCTCGGGTTTCCTCCGTTTAGACCGCCATCTCGCGCGGCTCTACGGCTCGGCAAACGAACTCGGCTTCGCCTGCGATCCGCAACGGGTCGGCGAAGCGCTGATGAATGCGGTTGGCCACCAACAGATCGCGTTGCGCACCCGCCTCGTCCTGTCGCGCAATGGCGAAGTCGCGGTTTCGGTGCAGCCCTACGAGCCGATTGCCGCCGACAAGGTCTGGATCCTGCAGCTGGCACGGGTGCGGCTTGATTCGAGCGACATGCTGCTGCGCCACAAGACCAGCCGCCGACAAACCTATACGCGCGCCCGCGCCGAATATCTCGCCAGCCGCGCCGACGAGGTACTGCTCGCCAATGAGCGCGGCGAAATCTGCGAGGGCACGATCACCAACGTCTTTGCCGATTTCGGCGACGGCATGCTGGCCACGCCACGGCTCGATTGCGGCCTGCTGCCTGGCGTCCTGCGCGGTGAACTGCTGGATCAAGGCCGCGCCGGTGAAGCGGTCTACACGTGGAACGAACTGAAATCGGCCAAGGCGCTGTTCGTCGGCAACTCGCTGCGCGGATTGATCCCGGCGCGGCTGGGCTGAAGCATCGGGAGACAACAATGTTCGTGGTTTCGCTGAACTACAAGGTGCCGCTGACCGAGATCGACCGCCTGCAGCAAGCGCATGTCGAGTGGCTGAAGGCCTGCTATGCGCAAGGCATCTTTGTCGCCTCCGGGCCGAAGCGGCCGAGGACCGGCGGCATCATCATCGCGCACGGTCCACGCGAGGAGCTCGATGCCAGACTGGCGGACGATCCCTTCGCCAAGGCAGGTGCCGCCGACTACGAAATCACCGAATTCACGGCGAGAATGGCCGCTGCCGCACTGGAAGCCTACAAAGAAGCATGAGTTTCCGCCCACCGACCCACACACCCTATGACGGCTCGTCGAAACTGTTCACCATCGGGCTGAAACCGCTCAATCTCGAAAGCTGGATCGAGGTCGACCAATATCTGCTGCCGTATCTTGCCGAGAAACGCCGGCTTTACACGGAAATTCCCGACAAGGTTTTTGTCGAGGAGCAAGCAACGCGCGACGCCCAGCGCGAAGTGCTCGATCTGCTCGGTGCGCATCTGGCGGCGAACTTTCCTGATACCCACAGGCGTACCGCCGACGCGATCGAGGTGATCGGCGGCACCGACAATCTCGAAGGCTCAGGCACCGCAGCTTCTTTCAGCGATGCGCCGCTTGTCGCGGCCTCGTTGCTCGTCCAGGAGGATTTGATCCTGATGCGCCGCGATGAGAGCGGCTGGCGCCTGGCGGCCGGCTCGCTCTGCTTCCCGTCGTCATGGTCGCTGACCGAAAAATTCGGCAAGCCGCTGCAGCAGATCCACGCGCCGGTACCGGGTTTCGGCCCAGGCACACGCCCCGCCGATCTCATCAACCGCATGTTCGACGGCCTCCAGGGCCAAGCCGTCGAGCGCTACAACTGGTCGATCCAGGCGGGCGACGCGCTCTACCATCCGCTCTCCAACCTCGAGCGCATCGATCGCGCCAGCAATCGCCCGTCGCGATTCCCGGACGGCGACATCGACGCCCATGCCTTTATCCGCGTCGAGCGGCAGACGTTGAGAAAACTCCCCGTCTCGGGCGACATACTCTTCACCATCCGCATCCATCTCGACCCGCTCGCCGTGCTGGAGCGCCACCGCGACCGCGCGGCGCTCGCAGCGTCCTTTGCCGAACAACTTCTGGCGCTGGACGAGGCACAGCTCGACTACAAGGGGATGACCGCCGACCGTGACCGGTTGGTCGAGCGGCTCGGGGCGCTGGCGCTGTCCTAGTACTACAGTTGCTAGAGCAGTTCGTCGTTTCACGGAAGCGCCGAACCGCTCTATCTCTTTGTCCTTGCTTGTTCTTGCGCAATTCCGGACGGAAAACCGTTTCACACTTTTCCTGGGATTCCCTAAATCGCAGCCACGCCCAGCAGCAGGATCGCGGACATCGCGGTAAAGACTGTGACGTTGACATCCCACCGCCAGCCCACCGGTCCAAACGGCGGCCGGAACGGCAGATAGCCGTTCTCGTCATACAGCACGCCGCCGTAGATCGGCCGCGAGAGCATGGCCGCGAAGAATGCTCCATACATGGCCGCGGCCAATCCCCCCGCGAGATAGAGCCGCTCGGCTTCGAGTTGCCCCTTGATCCAGATAAGTCCGAGCGCAATCAGCGCCACTCCGGTGTAGCTCAACACCTGCCAGACGACGTGAAACCGGGCGTGGGGAGTCCAGAGCGGATTGGTGGCGTGGGTGGCGTTCAAGTCGGCTTTGATCGTCACCACACCGTAGCCCACGGTCGCGACGCTCAGCAGAATTCGAGCAAGCAGATGACTGTCGTAAGCGAGTTCCATCGCATTTTCCTCCCTTATGCAGGAACGACTTGAATGGCGCCCTGGGCACAGAAGAGCTGCCCATCGGCCAGCCGCGCATAATTATGAACGATCCCCTCCTCGTGGTCCTGCAACTGCACAATGAAGTTGCCGCTCTGCTCCGTCCAGCTCGCGAGCACGAGATTCGGGCGCACGCTGATCAGGCCGACGTTGACCACCTCATCGATTTCGGTGGTCCCGATCGACGCCTGGATATGCAATTCCTGAGGCGAGAGAAACGTCAACCGCGGTACGAAGGGGCCGAAAACGCAGTCGAAAGTCTTGCCGACGAGCGAGGCTGGAAAAACATCGGTTTCTGCCATCATCCTCTCCTTGGGCATGGCCGCTGCGGCCACGCCATTTGACGATCTTCAATGTCTAGTCGCAAAAATCCTCAGAATAAATGTTCTTGGAGCGCTCCAAGAGACACGATCCGCCAATTTCGATCTTGAGTCAATAAAATTCTTGGAGCGCTCCAAAAAATGGTCTACCTCAGGGAAAACGAGTGAATCGCCAATGCCCACCCTAGCCGATGTCGGCAAGGCTGCCGGAGTTTCCCGGGGGACTGTCTCCAACGTCTTCAACCGGCCGGAGCTGGTCAGGCCTGAATTGCGCGAGCGCGTCGAAGCGGCCGCGCGAGCGCTCGGGTTTGGCGGCCCCGATCCGAAAGGACGATTGCTGCGGGACGGCAAGTTCAATGCCATCGGGTTCATGCCGCCTGGCGCCTATGCCATCTCCGAAGTGATGAGAAGCCCATACGGCCGCGAGCTGGTGCTCGGCGTTTCGCTCGCCTGCGACGAGGCTGGAACGACGCTCAGCCTTGTAAACGGCACCGACAACACGCGCTTCGCCAGCATCCGCGATGCCCTGGTTGACGGCTTTATCCTTGGTCACAGCGCCGACATTGGTCTCATAGTTTCGGTCCAGAGACGCCGTCTGCCCTTCGTCATTCTCGAAAGCGACGCAGGTCCCGACATCAATTCGATAAAGATCGACGGCCGGAGCGGCGCGGTTGCTGCAGTCCGGCATTTGACCGGGCTGGGGCACCGGCATTTTGCCATCCTTTCGGTGCGCCGGACTCCCGGCCCGCCGATTGTCCACATGCCCGGACACGCAACGCGCCCGCTTCTGGCCGGCTTCCCGCTGGATGACGAAAGGCTCGACGGTTTCAAACAGGGTTTGGCGGAGGCGAATTTATCGATCGACGATGTCCCGATCATCGAGACGATACCAGGCGAGCCGTCTGCCGGAGCAGTAGTGTTCGACAGGGCGCCTGAAGCAACCGCGATCCTGACCATGTCGGATTGGCAGGCAATCACGATATTGGACGAGGCGGTTCGCCGCGGCATAGACGTGCCGGGCCACGTATCGGTCGTCGGCTTCGATGGCACCGCTGAATCTGCACGCACCACGCCTCCGATGACCACTGTCGCGCAAGACGTGATCGGAAAAGGCAGGCTTGCCGCCCGAATGGTTCTTGACAATGAAGCCCCCCGCCAGGTCGTTCTGCCGGTAGAACTGGTGGTTCGAGCCTCCACAGCCGCGCCGAGGGCAAAAATCCGCTGAAACGGGCGGACGTGCCATCCGCACCAAGGGGCGGCGCTCGCAGCGTCTTTTCGCTGAGCAGCGTCTGGCACTGAACGAGGCACAACTTGACTATAAGTGCCTGACAGCCGACCGTGACTGCCGGCGGTAGACAACTGTAACTTGTGGCTTGGGGAACAATGATCCAGCATCTTGGCAGGCCGGTCACGTTCGTGGCCGCGATCCTGGTACTGTCGACAGCAGCCGAGGCGGAGCCGGTGACTTATGCCGGCAAGCTTGGAAAAAGCGATATCGTCGTCGAATTCACCGGCGACCCCGCGGCCGGCGACGGCCCGCTGGCCGGCCGCTACTTCTACCGCTCGAAGGGCGTCGACATCCCGCTGCAAGCCAGGTCGCAGAAGGGCAGCAAGTTCGAACTGGCCGAGGAGGAGGCATGCGGCGCCGACAATTGCGATGGCGGAAAGGCCGCGCCGATCGCCGCCGTGTGGCGCCTGGCCTCATCCAGTAACGGCAAGACACTTGAAGGCAGCTGGAACGGAAAGAGGGCGCTGCCGCTCAGATTGGAACGGGTCGCAAGTCGGCAGGTGACCGGGAACGAGCCCGGCAGCCCTCTCGATCTCTACGATTTCAGCTTCATGAAGTTCTTCGGCAATGACACGCCGATCACCATGGAAACGTCCCCCTATGACTATCTGCGGATGGACACTCGGCTCGATAACGGCAAGGCGACTGGCTGGCCGGACGCAACCTACCGCTATGTCGTCGACCCCCGCACCAAATTCGCCACGCCGCGCATCGTCGAACTGTCCGGCAACGTTTCGGTCGAGGCCGCGAATGCTCTGCTGCAAGACAGGCAGTGGCGCGCAAACATCGGCGCACTGGGCTGCGTGGCGGCGCAATATGCCGGTTTCAACGAAGGCGGGCCGATTGACGGTGTGAACGACGGCACGCTCGGCGGCTATGCGGACAGCACATTCGAAGTGAGCTCGCTGACGCCGCGGCTGATAAGCTGGCGGGAATCCGGCAGCATCTTCTGCGGCGGAGCGCATCCGACCAACTATTCGGACGCCTACATCATGGATGTGCGGCGCGGCGTCCTGCTTGGCCTCCAGGACATTTTCTCGGATACGGTGGATGGCAAGCCAGGTCCTTCCCTCGCCTCCTTGGTCAAGCAGCGGCGCAAGAAACCGACCGATCAGACCGACATCGATCACGAAGCCGAATGCGGCATGGACGATCTCATCGGCGAATATCTGGCGGTCAGCCTCTGGCGTGAGGGCGACAAGCAGGTTCTGGTGTTCGGGCTCCAGACCCTACCGCATGCCATCCAGGCCTGCGCCGACGATCTGCTGGAACTGCCGGTCTCCGAGGCACGTGCCCTCTTCAAGCCTGAATTCGCAAGACTGGTCGAGCCGTAGCCGGGATGGCGCGGCGTAAAGCCGGTCGTCCGCTTTTCGCTTTATTGTGACAATGATCTATGGTTTGTCGCGCCGCGGCCAAGCCGCTGTTCCGAAGCGTTTTTTGAGGGAGTAATCGATAAATGGCGAATGAAAACTGGCCCGTTTACGGTGAGATCACCGGCCCTGTCGTGATGATCGGCTTCGGCTCGATCGGACGGGGAACGCTGCCGCTGATCGAGCGCCATTTCAAATTCGACAAGTCGCGCATGACGGTCATCGACCCGCGCGACGCCGACCGCAAATTGCTCGACGAGCGCGGCATCACTTTCATGCAGGATGCAGTGACCAAGAAGAACTACAAGAAGCTGCTGACGCCGCTTTTGACCAATGGCGGCGGCCAGGGCTTCTGTGTCAACCTGTCGGTCGACACTTCCTCGCTCGAGTTGATGAAGCTCTGCCGCAAGCTTGGCGTCCTCTATATCGACACGGTGGTCGAGCCCTGGCTCGGCTTTTATTTCGACGAAAAGGCCGACAACGCCTCACGCACCAATTATGCGCTGCGCGAAACGGTGCGTACCGAAATCGCGAAGAACCCGGGCGGGACCACGGCGATCTCATGCTGCGGCGCCAATCCCGGCATGGTCTCGTGGTTCGTCAAGCAGGCACTGGTCAACCTCGCCACAGATCTTGGCCTCGACTTCGCGGAACCCGCGCAGCACGATCGCGAAGGCTGGGCCAAGCTGATGAAGAAGGCCGGCGTCAAGGGCATCCATATCGCCGAGCGCGACACCCAGCGCACCAAGAAACCCAAGCCGATGAACGTGTTCTGGAACACCTGGTCGGTCGAAGGCTTCATTTCGGAAGGCCTGCAGCCGGCCGAGCTCGGTTGGGGCACGCACGAGGCGTGGATGCCGAAGAACGCCAATAAGCACAAGAACGGCTCGAAGGCCGCTATCTTTCTGGAGCAGCCCGGCGCCAACACGCGCGTGCGCACATGGTGCCCGACGGCCGGTCCGCAATACGGCTTCCTGGTGACGCATAATGAGGCGATTTCGATTGCCGATTTCTTCACCTTGCATGGCAAGAAGGGCAAGGTGCAGTACCGGCCGACCTGCCATTACGCCTATCATCCCTGCAACGACGCCGTGCTGTCGCTGCACGAGATGTTCGGTGCCGCCGGCAAGGCTCAGCCCGTGCATCACGTGCTCGACGAAAACGAATTGGTCGATGGCATCGACGAACTCGGCGTGCTGCTCTACGGCCACGCCAAGAACGCCTACTGGTACGGCTCGCAGCTGTCGCTGGCCGAGGCGCGCAAGCTGGCGCCCTATCAGAACGCCACCGGCATGCAGGTCACGTCGGCGGTGCTGGCGGGCATGGTCTGGGCGCTGGAAAATCCGGAGGCCGGCATTGTCGAAGCCGACGAGATGGATTACAAGCGCTGCCTCGACGTGCAGAACCCCTATCTGGGGCCGGTCAGGAGCTATTATACGGACTGGACACCGCTCGACAATCGGCCTGGTCTGTTTCCCGAGGACCTCGACACCAAAGACCCGTGGCAATTCCGCAACATCCTCGTTCGATAGCAGCGTTGCCTCGACACTCCGCCAGCTTGCAATCGCCCGGAAATCGGGCGATTGAAGAGGGGCGGCCTAGAGCGACGTGCGTCCATTTGGACGCACAAAGTACGCTCCAGCACTTTGAATGTGCGCATCGTGCTTTCCGAAAATCGGATCGATTTTCGAGCCGATGCGAGAGGAGAGGATCTTGATGATGACGATTGCGCAAAGACTGCTTTCGGCTGGCATTGCCGCGGCCGCTGCCGTCACGTTGGCGGCCTGCACCACCACCGGCCCGGGCGAGCCACCGGTGATCACCGCCAAAGGGGTCGAAGGCTCCTGGATCGACGCGCAGGGCACCGGCTTATCCACCTTCAAGGGCGGCAGCTTCGCGACCGTCGCCACCGATACCGGTCAGAAGCTTGCCGATGGCAGCTACACCATGACCGGCGGCACCTCGGTCGAGATCCATGGCACTTCGCTGATCCGCCAGACGCCGATCAGCTTCAACTGCTTGATGGTCTCGACCAGCCAGCTCAATTGCACCAGCGCGAGCGGACAGAATTTTGTGCTGACCAGGCGCACCTGAAGTTCGATTCCGAATTGACTTTGCACAAGGCGGCGGCTTCAAGCCGCCGTTTTCTTGCGCCGGCAAAGCTGATGCCGATTTCCGCTTGCATCGACTGAAACGCGATGTGAACATGGCCCGAGAGGCTGTTACATCCAGGTCAAACAAGAGCGTTAAACGCGTCTGCGCATGACCCCGAAAATCGGAGTCGATTTTCGGAAAGGATCATGCGCAAAATAAAAATGGTACAGCGTCCTTTGCGCGTCCCAAATGACGCGCGGCGCTGTACTCGAGTCATCCGGGAGACGAGAATGAAGAAGATCGCTGCCATCGCCGCGCTGTCGGCATCGGCGCTTGGCCTGTCGGCAGGGGCATCCTTTGCCGACTACACGCTGAACATCCTGCACATCAACGACTGGCACAGCCGCATCGAGAGCAACAACAAGTACGAATCGACCTGCTCGGCCGAGGAGGAGACCAAGGGTGAATGCGTCGGCGGCGCCGCCCGCCTCGTCACAGCGATCGCGCAGGAGCGCAAGAAGCTGGAAGGCCAGAACGTGCTGCTGCTCAGCGCCGGCGACAATTTCCAGGGCTCACTCTTCTACACGACCTACAAGGGCAAGACAGAAGGCGAATTCCTCAACCAGATGAAGTTCGATGCCGAGGCTCTCGGCAACCATGAGTTCGACGATGGCGAGTCGGCGCTGGCGCCGTTTCTCGACATGATCCAGTTTCCGGTGCTCGGCGCCAACGTGAAGGCCAATGCGCAATCCAAGCTCGGCGACCGCGTCAAGCCATCGATCGTGGTCGAGGTCGGCGGCCAGAAGATCGGCATCGTCGGTGCGGTCACCAACGACACGCCGGAGCTTGCCTCGCCTGGCCCGAACATCGCCATCGAAGACGACGTCAAGTCGATCACCGCCGAGGTCGAGAAACTGAAGGGAGAGCGCGTCAACAAAATCATCGCGGTCACCCACATCGGCTACAAGCGCGAGCGCGACGTGATCGCCAAGATCCCGGGCGTCGACGTGGTGGTCGGCGGCCACAGCCATTCGCTGCTCTCCAACACCGACCCCAAGGCGGAAGGCCCTTATCCGACGATGGTCGACAATCCGGACGGCTACAAAGTGCCGGTCGTCCAGGCGGCGTCCTATTCGAAATATCTCGGCGAGCTCAAGGTCGTGTTCGACGACAACGGCGTTGTCAAAGAGGCGAGCGGCGATCCCATCCATCTCGACAAATCGATCACGCCCGACCCCGCCGTGCTTGCCCGCATCAAGGAACTCGGCGCGCCGATCGAGGCTTTGAAGAACAAGGAAGTCGCCGAGACCACCAAGGCGATCGACGGCAGTCGGGAAAACTGCCGCGCCCGCGAATGCGAGATGGGCAATCTGGTCTCCGACGCCGTCCTCGACCGGGTCAGGGGCCAGGGTGTCGAGATCGTCATCTCGAATGGCGGCGGCTTGCGCGCCTCGATCGACCAGGGCACCGTCACTATGGGTGAGATTCTCACCGTTCTGCCGTTTCAGAACACGCTGGCGACCTTCCATATCTCCGGCAAGGATCTGGTTGCCGGCCTCGAAAGCGGCCTCAGCCAGGTCGAGGACGGCGCCGGGCGCTTCCCGCAGGTTGCCGGCCTGAAATATGCGTTCGACAGATCGGCACCGCCTAACGGACGCGTCAAATCGGTCGAGGTCATGGAAGGCGGCGTCTGGACGCCGATCAAGCCGGACAAGGATTACCTTGTCGCCACCAACAACTATGTCCGCCAGGGCGGCGACGGCTATAAGGTGTTCGCCGAGAAGGCCAAGAACGCCTATGATTACGGCCCGGGGCTGGAACAGGTCGTCGCCGATTACCTCGGCACGCACCGGCCCTATACGCCCAAGCTCGACGGCCGCATCACCGAGATCGCCGCGACCGTGGCCCCGGCCGCGGAACCGGCCAAGCCTGCCGAACCGCCAAAACCTGCTGAGGCTGCGCCGGTAAAGCCTGCTGAACCGGCAATGCCCGAAATGCCGGCCGGCTCAGGCGACATTTCCAAGACACCGCCGGCCGTCCCGGCGGAAACCGCGCCGGCGGCACCCGCACCCGCCGAGCCGGCCCAGCCGGCGGCACCTGCGGCTCCGGTCACACCGGCTCCGGCGACCCCTGCTCCGGCCGAGCCCGCCGAGACAGCGCCGGCCCCGAGTCAGCCGGCCCCAAGTGAACCGGCGCCAACCGAGCTGGCAAAACCTGCCGAGCCCGCCAAGCCGGCTGAGCCGGCACCGGCCGAAGGCAGCCATGTAATCGTCGCCGGTGATACCTACTGGGATCTCGCGGTGAAGGCCTATGGCGACGGCACCAAATGGAAAATGATTTCCGATGCCAACAAAGCCTACGAGCCACGCCGGCTGCCGGTCGGCGCAACTTTGACGATCCCGGCGGCGTCGAAGTAATCCGGCCGCAGGAACGCAATGCACCCGCCCGGCAGACCGGGCGGGTGTTGCATTTCTGGGATAAGGTGCGGCCAGACGCAGCATTTGAAAACCGGGGCGGCATCGCTAATTTCGCCGCGGCACCGTTGGTTCGCGGTGTTGGAGAACCTCATGACGCTTGCCAACCCTGCTGAAATCAAAGCCGAGAAGACCGCCGCCTCGCCGTCGGCAGGGCGCCCTCCGGTCAGGACCGGCAAGGTCGGTGTCATGCTGATCAATCTCGGCACCCCCGACGGCACCGGCTTCAAGCCGATGTGGCGCTACCTCCGGGAGTTTCTGTCCGATCCACGCGTCATCGAGCTAAACAAGGCGATCTGGTATCCGATCCTCTACGGCGTGGTCCTCACCACCCGGCCGAAGAAGTCGGGCGCCAACTATGCCAGGATATGGAACCGGGAGCGCAACGAGTCGCCGCTGCGCACCTACACCCGCGCCCAGGCCGAGAAGCTCGGGCTCGCGCTCGGCGACCTACCCAATGTCGTTGTCGACTGGGCGATGCGCTACGGCAACCCTTCGACCGCGAGCGTGGCCGAGAGGCTGGTCGAGCAAGGCTGCGACCGCATCCTGTCTTTCCCGCTCTATCCGCAATATTCGGCGACGACGACTGCGACTGCCAACGACCAGCTGTTTCGCGCGCTGATGAAGATGCGCCGCGCCCCGGCCATTCGCAGCGTGCCGCCCTATTACAACGAGCCGGCCTATATCGAGGCGCTCGCCCGTTCGATCGAAAAGCATCTGGCGAACCTCGACTTCGAACCGGAAATTGTCATCGCTTCCTATCACGGCATTCCGAAACCCTATTCCGACAAGGGCGATCCCTACCAAGCCCATTGCCTCGAGACGACGCGGCTGCTGCGCGAAAAGCTCGGCTGGGATGAAAACAAGCTGATCACCACCTTTCAGTCGCGCTTCGGCGCGCAGGAATGGCTGCAGCCCTACACCGACAAGACGGTCGAAAGACTAGGGCGCGAAGGCGTAAAATCGATCGCCATCGTCAACCCCGGCTTTTCCGTCGACTGCATCGAGACGCTGGACGAGATCGGCAGGGAAGCGGCCGAGACCTTCCATCATGCCGGCGGCGAAAAGTTCGCACACATCCCTTGCCTCAACGACAGTACCGAGGGCATGGCGGTGATCGAGGCAATGGTGCGGCGCGAGCTGTCCGGCTGGGCCTGAACAGATCACCCGTCTATTCACCGGCAATCCATGATCACCTGATTGTAACGTTGCTGAAACACACTTAAGTGTTTGATCAAGCCGGCCGCGTGGAACTGTCCGGCATGGCCGGCCTTTGAGGGGAGAGCCAAATGGGTTTCAGTGGTTTCGATATCGCGCTTCTTGTTCTTGTCGCCCTTGTCGTGCTGGTGCTTTTCAAAGGCATCCGGACAATTCCGCAAGGCTATAATTATACCGTCGAACGCTTCGGCCGTTACACCAAGACATTGAGCCCGGGCCTCAACCTCATCATGCCCTTCGTCGATCGTATCGGCGCCAAGATGAACATGATGGAGCAGGTGCTCGACGTCCCGACGCAGGAGATCATCACGCGCGACAACGCCACTGTTGCCGTCGATGGCGTCGCCTTCTATCAGGTGCTCAACGCGGCGCAGGCCGCCTACCAGGTCGCCGGCCTGCAGAACGCTATCCTCAATTTGACGATGACCAACATCCGCACCGTCATGGGCTCGATGGACCTCGACGAGCTGTTGTCGAACCGCGACGCCATCAACGAGCGCCTGCTGCGCGTCGTCGACGAGGCCGCGCATCCCTGGGGCATCAAGATCACCCGTGTCGAGATCAAGGACATCAACCCGCCGGCCAATCTCGTCGAATCGATGGGCCGCCAGATGATGGCCGAGCGCAATAAGCGCGCCCAGATCCTCGCCGCCGAGGGCCTCAAGCAGTCGCAGATTCTGGAGGCCGAGGGGCGCAAGGAAGCCGCCTTCCGCGACGCCGAGGCGCGCGAGCGATCGGCCGAGGCTGAAGCACGCGCCACGCAGGTGGTGTCGGAGGCGATTTCCAAGGGTGACGTGCAGGCGCTCAACTACTTCGTCGCGCTGAAATACACGGAAGCGCTGACCAGGATCGGCTCCGCGACAAACAGTAAACTCGTGCTGATGCCGATAGAGGCTTCCTCACTGATCGGCACGCTTGGCGGCATTGGCGAAATCGCCAGGGAAGTTTTCAAGGGCGAAGGCACCGCCGGTCCAGCACGACAGGCCCGCCCGCCCGTGGTTCGTCCCAGCGAGACCTGAGGCCATGTTCGACCGCATTGTTTCCGAACTCGGCCCGTGGAGCTGGATGGTCCTCGGCCTCATCCTGCTGGTGATGGAGGTCATCGCGCCCGGCATTTTCATGCTGTGGATCGGCATTGCCGCGCTGTTGATCGGCGTCGTCTCGCTGCTCATCTGGGACGCCGGTTTCTGGACCTGGCAGGTCCAGGTCGTCGCCTTCCTCGTGCTGTCGCTGGTCTCGGCTTATGTCGGCAAGCGGCTGGTGGGCGGACGCCACGATGAGACCGACCAGCCTCTGCTCAACCGCCGCGGCGCACAGATGGTCGGCCGGACGGCGACCCTTGCCGAGCCGATCAAGAATGGGCGCGGCCGCATCAAGCTGGGCGACACGTTGTGGCGTGTCTCCGGCCCCGACCTCCCGGCCGGCACGCAGGTGCGCGTGACGGGTGCCGCTGATACCGATCTGGAACTGACGGTCGAGGCGGTCTAGAAAACTCGCCAGACTAGGCAGCACCGATACGCAGCAGGTCGTGCAGATGGACGAGCCCGATCGGCCGCCTGCCTTCGACCACCATCAGGCTGGTAATGGCCGAGTCGTTGATCGTCTGCAGCGCCGTCGCCACCAGCGTGTCGGGCGCGGCCATTTTTGGCTCTCTGGTCATCACCTGATCGACGCTCATGGCCAAGAGATCGCTGCCGATATGGCGCCTGATGTCGCCATCGGTGATGATGCCGATCAGCTTGCCGTCCGCCGCAGTCACCGCCACGCAGCCAAACCCCTTGCGCGACAATTCGAGGATTGCCTCGCGCATGCCGGTGCCGGACGACACCAGCGGCAGCCTGTCACCGACATGCATGATCTCGCGGATCTGAGTCAGGTTGGCTCCGAGCTGGCCGCCGGGATGGAACGTGCGGAAATGGTCCGGGGTGAAGCCGCGTGCCTCGAGCAGCGCGATGGCCAGCGCATCGCCCATCACCATTTGCAGCAGCGTCGAGGTCGTCGGCGCAAGGCCGTGCGGGCAGGCTTCCGGTGCTCGCGGCAGCAGAAGCACCACGTCGGCCGCACGCGCCAGCGCCGATTTTTCGCCCGCGGTGACCGCGACCAGCGGGATCGAGAAGCGCCTCGAATAGGCGATGATGCCCTTGAGCTCGAGGCTTTCCCCCGACCACGACAGGGCGATGATGGCGTCGTTCCTGGCGATCATGCCGAGGTCGCCGTGATTGGCTTCGGCAGGGTGAACGAAGAAGGCCGGCGTGCCGGTCGAGGCGAGCGTTGCGGCAATCTTCGAGCCGATATGGCCGCTTTTGCCGACCCCGGTGACGATGACGCGGCCATCGATCTGCGACACCATGTCGACGGCCCGTGCGAACGGCTCGGCCAGCCCGTTTTCGAGCGCGTCGGCCAATGCCGCGACGCCGGCCTGCTCTGTCGCCACCGTTCTCAGCGCCGAGGCAATCGCGGCCTGCCCGTCGTGCCGCTTCCTGTCTGGGGATTTCACGTCCATGGACGATGCGATTAGCGCTTCGGCACGCGCCTGTCCAACGGAATTGCCGCTCCGAACACCCTGACGGGCCATCCCTCAACGCTCCGTTAACCATCCCCATTTACGGTTTCGTAAGTATGGCGCGCGTGCGCCGCGCAAGCAGTGGTGCCGATGTCCGGGTTTCAGCCTCAAAACAAAATGGGACGAAAGGGCAAGGCGGTTCGCGCATTGCTGCTGGCAACCACTGTCTTTGCGTTGTCGCGTCCGACACTGCTTTGCGCCCAGGAAACCGAGCTGCGCGGCGAGGTTTCGGATTCGCCAAACCTGGACGACCAGCAGTACAAGATCAGGCAAACGAGCATGGCTGGAACCCAAGCCGCCCAGGCGGCTGCAACCCCCAACGACAATACGCCGCTGCCTACCTATCGTCCGACCAGCCAGGGGGCGTTGCCTGACGACGGCACGGGCGAAGCGGCCGCAACCGGCGGCACTTTCGATCCGCCGGCGGCCAGCGGCGACCCATTTCCCGACAACCCAGCTCCGCCGCCGCGACGGCGGCCAAGCGCGACGCGCGCCGCCAACGCCGCCAACGCCGAAGCCGAGACCACGGACAGCCATACGAGCAAGAGAACCGCGACTGCAGCGACGACCAAGGACACCGATACCGCCGCCATAGACGAGCAGGATACGGCTAACCGCCGTGCGGTGACCATCGATTCCGCCGAAAGGCTCAGGCTCGACCCCGGCGCCGAGCGCACCGAAGCCATCGAAGGCCAGAACAAAAAGAACGAGGACGACCCGTTCGCCGCCACCGGCATCAAGCTCGGCTCGTTCGTGATCCGGCCGACGCTCGAGCAAGGCCTGACGTCTTCGACAAACGCCGATTCGAGCAGCCTCGGCAAGCCGGCCCTGCTGTCGGAAACGACGCTGCGCTTCAACGCCGTCTCCGATTGGCAGGAGAATTCAGCGACGGTTGAGGGCTATGGCATCTTCCGCGAAACCTTGTCCGGCTATGACATTCACGAGGCGCAAGGCCACGTCGACGGCACACTCAACATCGATCTCGACAATGATCTGCGCGCCATCGCCAAGCTGGGCTATGAGGCCGTGCCCGAATCGGCCTCGGCGCCGGACGCAGTCGTCGGCGCCGTTGGCCAGCCGGTGCGCCAGACAGTGAACGGCAGTCTCGCCGTCGAGAAGGATGCCGGCAAGATGCGCTTCGCGCTGACCGGCGCGGTCGAGCACGACATCTTTGGCGACGCTAAGCTTTCGTCGGGCGGATCACTGTCGCAGAAGGGCCGCGACTCGACGCTCTACACGGCCATTTTGCGCACTGGTTACGAGATCTCGCCTGCCATCACGCCGTTCACCGAAATCGAGATCGGCCGGCGCGCTTATGATTTGCGCGTCGATCCAAACGGCTTCCAGCGCTCCTCGACCAGGCTTGGCGCACGGGCCGGCGTCGAGCTCGATCTCCGCGAGAAGCTTACCGGCGAGTTCTCGGTCGGATGGCTGCGCGAAGCCATCGACGACGACGCCCTGCCGGCGATTTCGGGCGCGACGGTCAATGCCGATCTCAAATGGTCGCCGGAACGCGGCACCACGATCGGGCTCACCGCACAGACGACCGCCGAGAACACGACGAATGCGGGCGAAAGCGGCTCCATGCTCTATTCCGGCAGCCTCACGGGCGAGCGGCAGATCCGCGCCAACCTGACCGGAAATGCCGCTCTCGGCCTTGAATGGCGCGACTATACCGGCTCCGACGATCATGATTTGACGCTGAGCGCCGAGGCAGGGCTGACGTGGTGGCTGAACCGCTACACCGGGCTAACCACCCGCGCCAGGACTGAAAAACTGACCAGCAACCTGGTTGGGCGCGACTACACGGCCAATAGCATTTTCGTTGGCGTGAAGTTGCAGCGCTAAATGCATGTCGCGCAAAGGTGTGCAGCGGTTTTGCGATAACGACTGGCATAAAACAAGAGCCTAAGCGCGTCGCATGAGGCCGATCGAACGCGGCGCGCTTTCGCCGACCAGCGCGGCAACCGGTGCTGACACTATAAGGCTAGGCCGCGGCGCTCTGACGGCGCGAGTTCGTCGAGAAGTGTGCGAATGACACCGGCCATGCTTGCATTCATGTCGCTGCGCCACAGCGCGAAGGCAACGTTGGCCTCGACGAAGCCTTCGGGCGAGCCGCAGTCGAACGTGCGCCCGCGATAATGATAGCCGTAGAAGGGCTGTTGTTTCTGCAGTTTCAGCATTGCATCGGTGAGCTGGATCTCGTTGCCGGCGCCTTTTTCCTGGCCTTCGAGTATCTTGAATATCTCAGGCTGCAGGATGTAGCGTCCGTTGATGTAGAGGTTCGACGGCGCCGTGCCGGTCTTCGGCTTTTCCACCATGCCGGTGATGCGGAAACCGTGATGTGCGTCATCGCCGCGGCCGACAATGCCGTATTTGTGCGCCTCGGCCGGATCGCATTCCTGCACGGCGACGATGTTGTTGCCGGTCTCGGCGTAAAGCTCGACCATATCCTTCATGCAGCTTTTTTCCGACTGCATGATCATGTCGGGTAACAGCAGCGCAAAGGGCTCGTCGCCGACAAGCTCGCGCGCGCACCAGACGGCGTGACCAAGGCCGAGTGGTACCTGCTGGCGGGTGAAGCTGGTCTGCCCCGGCGCCGGCTGCAGCCGCTGCAGGCGGGCGAGCTGGTCGTCCTTGCCGCGCTGCGCAAGCGTGTCGTAGAGCTCGAACTGGACATCGAAGTGATCCTCGATGACCGCCTTGTTGCGGCCGGTCACGAAGATGAAATGCTCGATCCCGGCATCGCGCGCCTCATCGACCACATACTGGATGACCGGCCTGTCGACGACCGTCAGCATTTCCTTGGGAATGGCCTTGGTAGCAGGGAGAAAGCGCGTGCCGAGACCGGCAACCGGGAACACTGCCTTGCGAACTCTCTTCATGTGCCAATTATCCATTTGCATGCCTGTTCGGCAATCCCGATTCGAGACATTTTCATGCCGAAATCGAGGATTACTGAACGGTGGGTCATAAATCTCAGCTGGTAAAGCATTGACGCATCTTTTCACCCCGCACGGCACCTATGGTAAACCAAATGCTAACCGGGTTCGGCGATGAATAGTCTTCCTGAGATGAAGAAGGAGGAAAAGATGTCCGTTCGCAACGCCGCAAGGCGCTTCACCAGCGTCCTGACGGCCGCCAGCCTCTCGCTTGCTTTGCTCATGCCCAGCGGGCCGGCTTTTGCCGATGCCGGCTTCCGCCAATGGGTCGCCAGCTTCCGTGCTACCGCCGTGGCGAGCGGCGTTTCCGGCTCCGTCTACGACCAGGCATTCAAGGGCATCAACGATGCTGACCCGGTGGTGCTGGAAAAGGCTCGTACTCAGCCCGAATTCACCGCACCCGCCTGGGATTATTTCGACAACCGCGTCCATGACCAGTCGGTCGCCGTCGGCCAGCAAATGGCAAGGAAATGGAAGCCTTGGCTGGACAGGATCGAGGCAAGATACGGCGTCGACCGCTACATCCTGCTGGCCATCTGGTCGATGGAATCGAACTACGGCGAAACCCTCAAGCGCGATGATATCATGCGCAATGTCGTGCGCTCGCTGGCGACGCTTGGTTATGCGGACCCCAAGCGAGCGAAATTTGCCCGCACCCAGCTGATCGCGGCGCTGAAGATCCTGCAAACCGGCGACATCGACGAAAGCCATCTCAGCGGCTCATGGGCCGGCGCGATGGGCCATACCCAGTTCATCCCTACCAGCTACCTGTCCTATGCGGTCGATATGGACGGCAACGGCAAGCGCGACATCTGGAATTCTATTCCCGACGCACTGGCGACAGCCGCCAATTTGCTGCGGAAGAACGGCTGGCAGGCAGGCAAGACCTGGGGCTATGAAGTCAGCCTTCCGGACGGCAAGAAGCTGCCCGGAGGCTCGAAGTCGCTGTCGCAATGGCAGGCGCTGGGCGTCACCCGTGCCAACGGCAAGCCGTTCAAGAACGGTGCCGACAAGGCGACGTTGAAGCTGCCCGGCGGCCGCGGCGGGCCGGCTTTCCTGATGATCACGAATTTCTCGGTCATCAAGCGTTACAACAATGCTGACAAATATGCGCTCGCCGTGGGCCTTCTTGCCGACGAAATCGCCGGCTATGGCGGGCTTGTGCAGGACTGGAAGCGACCGTTTACCAAGCTCTCCTTCGAGGAAAGGCAGGAGCTTCAGAAGCGACTTTCCGAGCACGGCTTTTACGACGGCAAGTTCGACGGCAAGATCGGTGACGGATCGAAAACCGCCATCATGGCCTTCCAGGCAAAGGCCGGCTTGACCCAGGACGGGTATCCTAGCAAGGAAGTGCTCAAATGGCTCAGGCAGAACTAGAGCCGGTTACGGGATGGAGAGGGTGATTGGTTTCGGCTGCGCGCATCCGGTTAATTGTTCGTCGCGTGCCGATTCTGGTTCTGGCGATCGCCGTTCTGGCAGTCGGCGCCGCCAGTGCCTTTCATACCTCGGCCATGGCGCAGGAGCCGGAAAGTCGTGGCTGGTCGCTGCGCGACCTGTTGTTTCCGCGCAGAAGCGAGCGGTTTGAGCAGCCGCCGCCCGAATTCCAGAGAGAATTCCAGAGAACAAAGCCCAGGCCCAAGCTGAGAAAGCCCCGGTCAGTTCGCCGGCCGCCGCCGGCCGAGCCGACAACCCCAGTGACCGAGAAGGCGCCGGATGCACGCGTCGTTCTGGTAGTCGGCGATTTCATGGCGTCTGGGCTGGCTGAGGGACTCGACGCCGCCTTTGCCGAAAACACCGGCGTCAGGATCGTCGTCCGTGCCAACGGATCGTCCGGCTTCGTGCGTGACGATGTCTACAACTGGCCAGAACAGGTCAAGTCGCTGATCGCGGCCGAAAAACCGGCAGCCGTCGTCGTCATGCTCGGATCCAACGACCGGCAGCAGATGCGCGTCGGCGATGTGCGCGAGCAGCCGCGATCCGAGAACTGGACCAAGGAATACGAGCGCCGGACCGATGCGTTCGGCAAGGCCATCGCCGCAACCAAGGTGCCGTATTTGTGGGTTGGCATGCCGGCCTTCCGGGTCTCGAAAATGACCTCCGACATGCTGGCCTTCAACGATATCTTCCGCTCGTCCGCCGAAAGCCACGGCGGCGAATTCGTCGACGTCTGGGACGGGTTTGTCGACGAGAACGGCGCCTTCATCACCAGCGGACCGGACATCAACGGCCAATCGGTGCGCCTGCGCTCCGACGACGGCATCAACATGTCGAAGGCCGGCAAGCGCAAGCTCGCCTTCTATACCGAAAAGCCGCTGATGAAGATCCTGGGGCTGGCCGCGCCGGGAAGCGTGGTGACGGCTTCTGCCCCGGCCGGCGCTCCCGTCGAGGCGCCGGCACCTGCTGCCGCGCCGATAGCTGTCGATCGCACCGTGCCGATGCTGCTCAGCGATCCGGCGCTGGACGGCGGTTCGGAACTTCTCGGCGCCGCCCCGCCGGCAAAAGCTGACAAGAATTTGCCGGGCGAAAGGCTGATCGTCGAGGGCAAGGCGCCCGACGCCTCACCGGGCCGCGCTGACGATTTCTCCTGGCCGCCCAAGACACAGCCTGCGACGGCGGCCGCATCCGATACGACGACGGCGATCCGGCAGAAAAGCTGGCGCCTCTTTCTGGAGAGTTTCGGAACAGGCTCAGCGCGGTAGCACGCTCGATCCCATCAGCGCCTCGTCGATTGCACGCGCCGCCTGGCGGCCCTCGCGGATCGCCCAGACGACCAGCGACTGGCCGCGCCGCACGTCGCCCGCCGCATAGAGCTTTTCGACGCTGGTCCTGTAGTCCCGGTCATTGGCCTCGACATTCTTCGAGCGGCGGCTGTCGGTGACGATCTTCATCTGCCCGTCGAGTTCCGAGACCGGCCCGCGAGCGGCTGGCCCGGCAAAGCCGATGGCGATGAACGCGAGATCGGCGCGGATGACGAATTCCGTGCCCGCGATCGGCTTGCGCTTTTCGTCGACTTCGCAGCATTTTACCCCGGTCAGCTGGCCGTCTTCGCCAATGAATTCAAGCGTCGCCACCTGGAATTCGCGCTCGGCGCCTTCGGCCTGCGAGGATGACGTGCGCATCTTGGTCGCCCAGTAGGGCCACACCGACAGCTTGTCCTCCTTTTCCGGCGGCTGCGGCCGGATGTCGAGCTGGGTGACGCGCACCGCGCCCTGGCGGAAGGCGGTACCGACGCAGTCGGAGGCAGTGTCGCCGCCGCCGACGACGACGACGTGCTGGCCGCCGGCGACGATCGGGCGCGACGGCCAGGCCACCGACTGGATCGGCTCGCCGCCGATACGCTTGTTCTGCTGAACCAGATACGGCATTGCGTCGTGCACGCCGTCGAGATTGTCGCCAGGGATGTTGGCCGGACGCGGTGTTTCGGAACCGCCGCAATAGAGGACCGCGTCATATTCGGCGAGCAGTTCGGCTACCGGCTTGTCGACGCCGACATTGACGCCACAATGGAAGCTGACACCTTCGCCCTGCATCTGCTCGATGCGCCGGTCGATATAATGCTTCTCGATCTTAAAGTCGGGGATACCGTAGCGCATCAGCCCGCCCGGCCGGCTCTCGCGCTCATAGACGTGAACGTCATGGCCGGCGCGGCCGAGTTGCTGGGCAGCCGCCATTCCCGCCGGCCCCGAGCCGATGATCGCGACACGCCTGCCGGTCTTCCTTTCCGGCGGATAGGGCCGGATATGGCCGGTTTCATAGGCTTTGTCGGCAATCGCCTGCTCGATCGTCTTGATGGCGACCGGAATGTCCTCGAGGTTCAGCGTGCAAGCTTCCTCGCAAGGTGCGGGGCAGATGCGGCCGGTGAATTCCGGAAAATTGTTGGTCGAATGCAGGTTGCGGATCGCGTTTTCCCAGTCGCCATTGTAGACGAGGTCGTTCCAGTCGGGGATCTGGTTGTGGATCGGGCAGCCGGTCGGTCCATGGCAATACGGAATGCCGCAATCCATGCAGCGCGCGGCCTGTTTCTCGACCTCCTTGTCCGACATCGGCAGCGTGAACTCACGGAAATGCCGGATGCGGTCGGAAGCCGGCTGGTACTTGTGCACCTGCCGGTCGATCTCGAGAAACCCTGTTACCTTGCCCATAGTCCAGTCCCTGCTGTCCGGAAGGCACGCCTGGCGACGCACCCGTTAACCTCATAAGGCAGCCGTGGCAACCTTCAGTCCGAGGTCAGGATTGTTGATGAAGATGGTTGCCAGGACGCATGGCCTCCCGGCAATTTCCAAATCTATTCCGCCGCCACGTTCATGCGCATCCGCTCCATCTCGATCAGCGCGCGGCGGTATTCGACCGGCATGATCTTCCGGAATTTCGGCCGGAAAGTCGCCCAATCGTCGAGGATTTCGCGACCTCGTACCGAGCCCGTGTAGTGGACGTGGTTGGAGATCAGCTGATAGAGCCGCTCCTCGTCGTGGCTGGTCATATCGCCCGATACGTCGACACGGCCCTTATGGTCGAGATCGCCGCCATGGTGGAGCAGCTTTTCCATAAGGTCGTCCTCTTCCGGAACCGGCTCCAGCTCGACCATCGCCATGTTGCAGCGTTCGGCGAAATCGCCCGCCTCGTCGAGCACATAGGCGACGCCGCCCGACATGCCGGCGGCGAAGTTGCGGCCGGTCTGGCCGATGACGACGACGATACCGCCAGTCATGTATTCGCAACCATGGTCGCCGACCCCTTCAACGACCGCGGCGACACCCGAATTGCGCACAGCAAAACGCTCGCCGGCAACGCCGCAGAAATAGGCCTCGCCCTCGGTTGCGCCGTAGAGCACGGTATTGCCGACAATAATGGACTCGGCAGCAACGATTTTCGTGTTCTCCGGCGGGCGGATGACGATGCGGCCGCCCGACAGACCCTTGCCGACATAGTCATTGGCAGCGCCCACCAGTTCGAACGAAATCCCGCGCGCCAGAAAGGCGCCAAAGGATTGGCCGGCCGTGCCGGTGAGCTTCACCGAGATCGTGTCCTCGCGCAGGCCCTTGTGCTTGAAGCGCTTTGCCACTTCACCCGACAGCATGGCGCCCGTCGAACGGTCGACGTTGCGGATCGGCAGTTCGATGCTGACCGGCTGCCTGGCTTCGAGCGCCGGCTTTGCCAGTTCTATCAGCTTACGGTCGAGCACGTCGTCGATCGGATGCTTCTGCCGCTCGGTCCAGTGCACCGCCGCGTGTGGCGCATCGGGCTTGTAGAACATCTTGCTGAAGTCGAGTCCGCGCGCCTTCCAGTGCTGGATCAGCTCGCGCTTTTCCAGAAGGTCGGTGTCGCCGATGATCTGGTCGAGATGGGTGTAGCCCATCTCGGCAAGCAGCGCCCGCACCTCTTCCGCCACATAGAAGAAGAAGTTGATGACGTGCTCGGGCGTGCCCTTGAAGCGCTTGCGCAGCACCGGATCCTGCGTTGCGACGCCGACCGGGCAGGTGTTGAGATGGCACTTGCGCATCATGATGCAGCCGGCCGCGATCAGTGGCGCGGTCGAGAAGCCGAACTCGTCGGCGCCGAGCAGCGCGCCGATGATGACGTCACGCCCTGTGCGCAGGCCGCCATCGACCTGCAGCGCGACGCGCGACCTGAGGCCGTTGAGCACCAGCGTCTGGTGCGTCTCGGCAAGGCCCATCTCCCACGGGCTGCCGGCATGCTTGAGCGAGGTCAGCGGCGAAGCGCCGGTGCCGCCGTCATAGCCTGATATGGTGATGTGGTCGGCACGCGCCTTGGCGACGCCGGCCGCAACCGTGCCGACGCCGACTTCCGAGACCAGCTTGACCGATACGTCGGCCGCCGGATTGACGTTCTTCAGGTCGTAGATGAGCTGCGCCAGATCCTCGATCGAATAGATGTCATGATGCGGCGGCGGCGAGATCAGGCCGACGCCCGGCGTCGAATGCCTGACCTTGGCTATGGTTGCGTCGACCTTGTGGCCCGGCAGCTGGCCGCCCTCGCCGGGCTTTGCCCCTTGCGCGACCTTGATCTGCATCATGTCGGAATTGACCAGATATTCGGCAGTGACGCCAAAGCGTCCCGAAGCGACCTGCTTGATCGCCGAGCGTTCGGGGTTCTTGCCGCCGCCCGGCAGTGGCAGATAGCGGTCGGCCTCTTCGCCGCCCTCGCCGGTATTCGACTTGCCGCCGATGGCGTTCATGGCGCGCGCCAGCGTCGTATGCGCTTCCCTGGAGATCGAGCCGAAGGACATCGCCCCGGTCGAGAAGCGCTTGACGATATCGGCCGCGGGCATCACCTCGTCGAGTTCGACCTTCTTGCGCCCGGTCTCTTGCGCAAGCTTGATCTTGAACATGCCGCGAATGGTCTGCGCCTGCGCCGTCTCGCTGTCGATCTGGGCGGAATAGTCCTTGAACGTCTCCCACGAGCCCTGGCGCACAGCGTGCTGCAAGGTCGCCACTGCATCGGGCGACCAGATATGGGCCTCGCCGCGCATGCGGAACATGTATTCGCCGCCGACCTCGAGGCTGTTGCGCAGCACCGGGTCGTTGCCGAAGCCGTCGGTGTGGCGGCTGACCGTTTCGGCGGCGATCTCGTCCAGCCCGACGCCTTCGATCAGCGTCGCCGTACCGGTGAAGTACTTGTGCACGAACTCCGACTTCAGCCCGATGGCATCGAAGATCTGCGCGCCGCAATAGGACTGATAGGTCGAGATGCCCATCTTGGACATCACCTTCAGGATGCCCTTGCCGATCGACTTGATGTAGCGGGAGACGACCTCGTAGGCATCGACCTCCGCCGGCAATTCGCCACGCTTGTGCATGTCGAGCAGCGTGTCGAAAGCGAGATAGGGATTGATCGCCTCGGCGCCGTAGCCGGCGAGACAGCAGAAATGATGCACCTCGCGCGGCTCGCCGGATTCCACGACGAGCCCGACCGAGGTGCGCAATCCCTTGCGGATCAAATGATGATGCACGGCCGCCGTTGCCAGCAGCGCCGGAATGGCGATGCGGTCCGGGCCGAGCTGACGGTCCGACAGTATGATGATGTTGTAGCCGCCGGCGACCGCCGCCTCGGCGCGCTCGCATAGCCGGTCTATAGCGCCCTGCATGCCGGCCGCGCCTTCATTCGAAGCATAGGTGATGTCGATCGTCTTGGTGTCGAAACGGTCCTCGGTGTGACCGATGGAGCGGATCTTTTCGAGATCGCCATTGGTCAGGATTGGCTGGCGCACTTCGAGCCGCTTGCGGCGCGAATTGCCGACCAGGTCGAAGATGTTGGGCCGCGGCCCGATAAAGGACACCAGGCTCATCACCAGTTCCTCGCGGATCGGATCGATCGGCGGGTTGGTGACCTGGGCGAAATTCTGCTTGAAATAGGTATAGAGCAGCTTCGATCTGTCCGACATCGCCGAAATCGGCGTGTCGGTGCCCATCGAGCCGACTGCTTCTTGGCCGGTGGTCGCCATCGGCGACATCAGCAGCTTGGTATCTTCCTGGGTGTAGCCGAACGCCTGCTGGCGGTCGAGCAGGCTGACGTCCCTGCGCAGGGCGCGCGGCTCGACCGGCTTCAAATCTTCGAGGATGAGCTGGGTGTTGGCGAGCCAGCTCTTGTAGGGGTGCCTGGTCGCGATCTCCGACTTGATCTCCTCGTCGGAAACGATGCGGCCCTTGTCCAGGTCGATCAGCAGCATGCGGCCGGGCTGCAGCCGCCACTTCTTGACGATCCTTTCCTCCGGCACCGGCAGCACGCCGGCTTCCGAGGCCATGATGACGCGGTCGTCATCGGTAACGATGTAGCGCGCCGGCCGCAGCCCGTTGCGGTCGAGCGTGGCACCGATCTGGCGGCCGTCGGTGAAGGCAACCGCCGCCGGCCCGTCCCACGGCTCCATCAGGGCTGCGTGATACTCATAGAAGGCTTTGCGGTCCTGACCCATCAGCTTGTTGCCGGCCCAGGCTTCCGGGATCAGCATCATCATGGCGTGGGCGAGCGAATAGCCGCCCTGCGTCAGGAATTCGAGCGCATTGTCGAAGCAGGCGGTGTCCGACTGCCCTTCGTAGGAGATCGGCCACAGTTTCGAGATGTCGTTGCCGAACAGTTCGGAATCGACCGAAGCTTGGCGCGCCGCCATCCAGTTGACGTTGCCGCGCAACGTGTTGATCTCGCCATTGTGGGCGACCATGCGGTAGGGATGCGCCAGCTTCCACGACGGGAACGTGTTGGTCGAGAAGCGCTGGTGGACCAGGATCAGCGCCGTCTCGAAACGCGGGTCGGTGAGGTCCTTGTAGTAGGCTCCGACCTGATAGGCCAGGAACATGCCCTTGTAGACGATGGTCCGCGACGACATCGAGACGACATAGAAGCCGTTGTCGACGCCTTTGGTCTCCTCGTGGATACGTCCGGAAATGACCTTGCGCAGGATGTAGAGCCGCCGCTCGTAATCGTCGTCGTTCTCGATCTCGGCGCCGCGGCCCAGGAACACCTGCCGGTGCACCGGCTCGGAAGCGGCGATGTCGGGCGCCTTGGACAGCGACGAATTGTCGACCGGCACGTCGCGAAAGCCGAGCAGCGGCTGGCCCTCGAGTTGCGCCACCTCGGCGATGATGCCTTCGATATGCGCCTGCAGCTCCGGGTCGCGCGGCATGAACACCTGGCCGACGGCATAGTGGCCGGGCTTCGGCAGTTCGACCCCCTGCTTGGCCATCTCCTCACGGAAGAAGCGGTCCGGCAGTTGCACCAGCACGCCGGCGCCGTCGCCCATCAGCGGATCGGCGCCGACCGCGCCGCGATGCGTCAGGTTTTCGAGCACGGCAAGGCCGTCCTCGACGATCTGATGCGACTTCACGCCCTTCATGTTGACGATGAAGCCGACGCCGCATGCATCATGCTCGTTGCGCGGATCATAGAGGCCGTGCGCGGTATAGCCGGTGTTGGTTCGCCGTATATTGGTCAGGGACGGATTTTTGACGGCTGCCGCTTTCGTCTGCGCGGCCTTCGTCGCAGATGGCGTCATGTCCGTCATCGTCCTGTCCTCCGTTCCGTCCCCTTCGGGCGCTGGTTTCCGTCGGGAAGCGCGTGGCTCCCCTTTCAATCTTGCGGCACGTCTTGCGAAATTCTTGCCGACCGTGCGGCTTTCCGCATCGTTCGCATATGGTATTCGTACAGGCCAGAGCCAGGCTGTCTAGCTGTCGCTCGCGGCAATGGCCGCAGAGGCGCAATCATATGCCAACGCGACTAGTTTTGTGCGACAAAATAAGACAGCACTACTGTCCTAAATTTTTATGACAGAAATTTTGGATGCACACAAGACCGATTCACAAAATTCTTGAAGCTTTCGCGACAGAAAATTGCGCGGAACGCGGTATCAGCGTAACCTTTCGTCGCTGCATGTACGCTCATGCGTTTGGCTGGCTTTAGGGGATTTTCGGTGTCTGCCCCTTGCGGCCGGCATGCGAAAGCGGCCAAGCTCGCACCGATTTCCCCAGCATAGGCAGACGCATGATTTTCGCTTCCGACAATTGGGCAGGCGCCCATCCCCGTATCGCTGCCGACCTCTCGGCCCATGCCGACGGCTTCTCCACCGCCTATGGCGACGGCGTCCTCGACAAGGCAGTTTACCAGCGCTTCAATGAAATCTTCGAATGCGAAGTCGCGGTGTTTTTCGTCGCCACTGGCACCGCTGCCAATTCGCTGTCGCTGACTACCTATAACAAGCCAGGCGGCATTTCCTTCTGCCATCGCGAATCGCACATCATCGAGGACGAATGCGGTGCACCGGAATATTTCACCGGCGGTTCGCGGCTTTATACAGTCGAAGGCGCGCTCGGCAAGATCGATGCCGGCAATCTGGAACGGGCGGTGGACCGTTTCGCACCCGAAAACGTCCATTCCGGGCGGCCGGTTGCCGTTTCGATCACTCAGTCGACCGAGGTCGGAACCGTCTACACGCTGAACGAAATCGCCAGGATTTCGGCGATCGCAAAGCAGCATGGACTGCCGCTGCACATGGACGGGGCCCGCTTTGCCAATGCGCTCGTCGCGCTGGAAACGACGCCGGCCGAAATGACCTGGAAGCACGGTATCGACATCCTCTCCTTCGGCGGCACCAAGAATGGCTGTTGGTGCGCCGAGGCGATCGTGCTGTTCGACCTCGAGCGAGCCAAGGAATTGGCCTTTTTGCGCAAGCGCGCGGCCCAGCTGTTCTCGAAATCGCGCTTCATCGCCGCGCAATTCGATGCTTATTTCAGGGGTGGGCTATGGCTCGATACGGCACGGCACGCCAATGCGATGGCGGCACGGCTTGCCGCGGCGATAGAAGATTCCCCTTCCGCCCGGCTGGCCTGGCTGCCGCAGGCGAACGAGGTCTTCGCGGTCATGAAAAAGGCCGAGGCCGAAAGCATGCAAGCGGCAGGCGCGGCCTTCCATGACTGGCACAGGCCGCTCGGCTACGACGGCCACATCGGCGAGGACGAAGCGCTCTATCGCTTCGTCACCAGCTTCGCGACCACGCCCGACGAGGTCGACCGTTTCGGCTACCTGCTCGCCGGATAGCAAGCCTTACCCACCAGCAAAAAGAGCGGCGCATTGCTGCACCGCCCTTTCTTCCCGGGGAGTTGGCGTCCCCGGAGAACTTAGCTGCCTGGCTTAGGCGGCAGTCTTGGCCTCGATCGGATTGGCCTTGGCCGGAGCCGAGGTGATCGCGATCTTGCGCGGCTTCAGCTCTTCGGGGATGTTGCGCTTGAGGTCGACGGAGAGCAGCCCGTTCTTCAGCGCGGCGCCGACAACCTCGACGTGATCGGCAAGCTGGAAGCGGCGCTCGAAGGCTCGGCTGGCGATACCGCGATAGAGCAGTTCGGAGCCTTCGCCATTGCCTTCCTCCTTGCGCTCACCCTTGACGGTCAGCACATTGCGGTGAGCTTCGATCGAAATCTCATCTTCCGAGAAGCCGGCCACAGCCATCGAGATGCGATAGGCATCCTCGCCCGTGCGCTCGATGTTGTAAGGCGGATACGTCTGGCCTTCTGGCTGCGCAAGCGAATCGAGCATGGTGAACAACCGGTCGAAACCGACGGTCGAACGGTAGAGCGGGGAAAAATCAACGTGACGCATGATGTGTTCTCCTGTTGAGCAACAAGGTTGCGTATGGCCGGTGCGAAACCCGTAGCAGCGTTTCGGATGGGCCAGCGGCCCCGACATTGGCGACCGCATGACAAATTTGGGAAGCGGACGACGGCATTTCAAGATTTCCCGCGTCCAAACGGGACCGGTCGCGGCCGACGTCCCGATGCCGATGAACGGCAGATGAACCGTGGCTTCGGCGAGCGTTCAGCCAGGCGGCATTAAAACTGTTCTCGAGATAACGAACAGGTCGCGAAAAAGGCGACACGACGAGGCCGAACCGGGTGCAACGTCCCTTCCTCCCGGGTCGACAGAGGCCGGAAGTACGCCCAAGGCTGCTTCCGGCCTTATTTCTTCGCTGCCTGTCGACCTCCCCGGCATCCCGAATTCCTTTGCTTTTGGCGCATGGGCGTTTATGCCTGACTTGCGCCCGTCGGCACCGACACCAGCCAAACACCGTATGACCGATCTTTTCCACCAGACCCCCGTCTTCCACGAAACTCCGGACAATCCGCTGCCGGAAAACGCAGCCGGTGGCTTCTTCACCACGCGCGACGGCAAGAAGATCCGCTATGGGCTGTTTGCCGCTGTTGCCCGCCCCATGAAGGGCACCGTGGTCGTCCTGACCGGCCGCAACGAGTGCATCGAGAAGTATTTCGAGACCATTCGCAACCTTGCCGACCGGGGCTTTGGCGTGGCAACCCTCGACTGGCGCGGTCAGGGCGCTTCCGACCGGATGATCGGCGACCGACAGCGCGGCCACGTCCAGAGCTTCTTCGACTATACCGGTGATCTGGAGCAGTTCTTCGAAGAGATCGTGCTGCCCGATTGCCGAGGGCCCTACTACATACTGGCCCATTCGGCTGGCGCGGTGATTGCGCTGCTTGCCGCGCCCTCAATGGCGAACCGCGTGCGCCGCATGGTGCTGATCGCACCGTTCTTCACAGTGCCCGACCTGCCGGTTTCGGTAAAAACCGTTCGCCGCATCTGTTCGCTGTTCTGCCTTCTCGGCCTCGGCCGGCTCTATGCCGCATGGGGGCCGCGGCCGAAGGAATCGGTGGCCTTCGCCATGAACAAGCTGACCAGCGACCCGGCGCGCTATCGACGCAATACGCTGATCTACGAAACCTATCCGCAGCTGGCGCTCGGCGGACCGACGATCCGCTGGCTGAAGGCGGCCACGGAGGCATCCTTGATCGTCAGCGACCCGGATTTCATGGCCAAGATCCAGGTGCCCTTGCTGATGATCGCCGCCGGCGCCGACCAAGTCGTCTCGACCAGGGCAGTCGAAGCCTATGCGAGACGTCTGCGCGTCGGCTCGCTAGTGATGATCGACGGCGCCCGCCATGAGATCCTCCAGGAAGCCGACCTCTATCGCGAGCAGTTGCTTGCGGCATTCGATGCCTTCATCCCCGGAACCGGCGACGCTGTTTGACCGCTTCGCGGCGCCCGCCGACAAGGCCCGCACGGGTCGCTTGTCCGGCGCAGCGTGCCCCCTCATTCCCGTTCAGGCATCGAGCGCTAGCTTGCTGCCAAAGAGGTTGGAGGCCATTCGCCGGGAGAAAAACGACCATGAACGCATCGAACACGCTGTTACGTCAGGGGCATCGGCTACTGCAGATTGGCGTCGCGCTGCTGCTGTTTTCGTCATTCGAAGGGTTTGCAATACCGTATCTCGCCGCACCGCGGCTCGGACTGTCCGCGCACACGCTCAGCGCCCTGGAGGGCGTTCTCTTGCTGGCGCTAGGCCTCACATGGTCTAGGCTCAATCTCGGCGCGGCGACGTCGCGGATTGCATTCTGGCTGCTGATCTATTCGGCTTTGGCGATCCTGGCCGCCTACGTGATCGCCAGCGCCTGGGCGGCCGGCAACGAGACTATGCCGTTAGCGGCCGGAGCCTTCCACGGAAGTGCCCTTCAGGAAGCAGTGATCAAAGGTGTGGCGTATTCGTCCGCGCCGACCGGCCTCATCTCTTTCGTGCTCATTTTGTGGGGCCTGCGTCTCTCGGACGCTTGGCCTGCCGATAGCTAATGCATGTCGCGCAAAAGTGCGCAGCGGTTGTGCGATAACGACATACAAAAATGCGAGCGCGCCCCATTCAAACGCGACGCACTTTGGAACTGTACCGCGGTTTCCGTCGGATTTGCGCAAAACCAGACGCGTGGGTGCACCGGATGCCTAGCCGCGCAGCGCCGCCATCGCCGCCGCGTGCAGTTCCGGTGTCGCCGCCGCCAGGATGTCGCCGCCGTTTTCCGCCGGCCCGCCTTCGAAGGTGGTGACAACGCCGCCTGCCTTCTCGATGATCGGGATCAGCGCGACGATGTCGTAAGGTTTCAATCCGGGATCGGCAACGATATCGACGCTGCCCGCCGCCACCATGGCGAAGGCATAGCAGTCGGTGCCGTAACGGGCGAGTTGGACCTGTTGCTCGAACAGGTCGTAGCGCAGGCGCGCGTCTCCCTTGAACAGCGCCGGCGTGGTGGTGAACAGCGTCGCCTCGGCGAGATTCGTCGTCTTGCGCGTTGCGAGTCTTCGGGGGCCACCGGGACCTTCATAATGCGAGCCGGAGGCATTGGCGTAGAACAGCTCGCCGGTGAAGGGCTGCGACATCATGCCGGCGACGGCATCGCCGTCGACCGTCAGCCCGACCAGTGTTCCCCACACCGGCAGGCCGGAAATGAAGGCGCGCGTTCCATCGATCGGATCGATCACCCAGACATGCCGGCTGGAGATGTTTTCGCTGCCATGCTCCTCGCCGAGGATGCCGTGATCGGGGTATTGCGCGTTGATCAGCGCGCGGATCGCCCGCTCGGCCTCGCGGTCGGCCTCGGTGACGGGGTCGAAGCTGCCGCGCTCCTTGTTGGTGACCGCGCCCTGATTGCGGAAGCGCGGCAAGGTCTCCGCTGCGGCGGCATGCGCAACGCGCCGCATGAACTCGATGCTGACGTCCAACTGATTCTCCCGCTCCAGCATGTTTGAGATGCCCGTTAGCCCACGGTTTTATGCCGAAACAAGGGCGTTCGGAGCCTTTCGCTGGACGCTAACTGTTGCTCGAATGCAACGCAATCATCGTGGAAATGCAATTTCCACTTCACAGTGAATTAAAAAAGCCGGAACGCGCCTTGACAATTGTGCAGCGCACAATACGTTTGTTCTCGGACAGGGGTTCCCTGTCCATGCCCTCCTTGGGCGTTTCCTCCCTAGACTTCGACCGTGTCGTGCAAACGATGCGGTCTTTTTTTATGCCGCCGCATGAGCGGCGAGTGCCGCGATTCCGCGGCTATTCGGCGGCCAGCGGCAGATCCATGAAATTGTGATCGGGCATCGCCATCAGTTCGGCTGAAAACCGCGCCAGATCGTCCGCCAGGGCGTCGAAACCAGATGATCTCTGGAACGTCCGCTCATTCATGTAGAGCCCGCGATTGACCTCGATCTGCAGCGCATGCAGATGGCGCACTGGGCGGCCATAGTGCTCGGTGATGAAGCCTCCGGCATAGGGCTTGTTGTGGGCGACGCTGTAGCCCATGCCGGTGAGCAGGCCGATCGCGGTCTCGGTCAACGCCGCCGCGGCGGAAATGCCAAAGCGGTCGCCGACGATGAAATCCGGCCGCAATCCGCTGTCGCCGACCCTTATGCTTGCCGGCATCGAGTGGCAGTCAATCAGCACGGCATAGCCGAAGCGCGCATGGGTTCTGGTCAAGAGCCGTTTCAGCGTCTCGTGATAGGGCTTGTAGACCGCTTCGATGCGCGCCACGGCCTCCGCCAGCGGCAAGCGGCCGGAATAGATGTCGAGCCCCTCGCCTACAAGCTTGGGCACGGTGCCGAGTCCGCCGGCCACCCGCGCTGAGCGGATGTTGCAGAATGACGGCACCGGTTCGGCGAACATGCGCGGGTCGAGTTCCCACGGCTCCCGGTTGACGTCGAGATAGGCACGCGGGAAGTTTGCCGCCAGCATCGGCGCCCCTAGCGCGACCGCACCGCCGAACAATTCCTCGACATAGCAGTCCTCGGAGCGACGGATCGCGTTGCGGTCCAGCTTGGCCATCGCCATGAACCGGTCCGGATAGTAGCGGCCGCTATGCGGCGAGTTGAAGAGGAAGGGAACGCGCTGTTCGGCGCCCGATCGGATTTCGAAGGGTGGAACGACCGAAAAATCCTCGGCTGCCGTTTTCAATTTGAACGAACCCGGGAATACCAATGCATCATGATAGGAAAGTGCCACCTCGCCGCCCGCATGTCCAGCCGCCGAAGCGTCAGCCAAATCAGGATTGTGCGCCCAACGTTCACTTGATGTTTACCGTCACCTCCTCATATACAGCATGGTTAACGGGCTTGCCGCACGGCATTGTCGGTTGGGTGATTCGGACGGGACAAGATGGCACGCATTCTGCTGGCGGAAGACGACGACGACATGCGCCGGTTCCTCGTCAAGGCGCTGGAGCGCGCCGGTTATCAGGTCAGCGATTTCGACAATGGCGCCAGTGCCTATGAGCGGCTGCGCGAGGAGCCTTTTTCGCTGCTTTTGACCGACATCGTCATGCCCGAGATGGATGGCATCGAGCTCGCCCGCCGCGCTACCGAGATCGATCCCGACCTCAAGGTGATGTTCATCACCGGCTTCGCCGCGGTCGCCCTGAACCCTGACTCCAAGGCGCCGAAAGACGCCAAGGTGCTATCGAAGCCGTTCCACCTGCGCGACCTCGTCAACGAAGTCGAAAAGATGCTGCAGGCCGCCTGACGCGCTTTTTGTCGCGTCTTGACCAACGCCGCAAGCCAGCCATTCTTTCGCTTTTCCCGCTATTGACGTGCCGAACCAAAAATGGTGTATGCGCGGCTTCGGATGGGCGTGTAGCTCAGCGGGAGAGCACTGCATTGACATTGCAGGGGTCACAGGTTCAATCCCTGTCACGCCCACCATCCAGACAATCCCTCGATTGGCCGTTGGTATTTTTCGTCGACTGACGTTCCCGGCCTATACCAGCCTCAGGCCGCGCCGAGGCGGAGATCACCGGTCTCGACGTGCTCCAGAAACCACGCATAGGTCTGTTCCAATCCGCTGCGCAGCGAGTAGCGCGGGCGCCAGCCGGTGGCGAACAGACGCGACACGTCCATCAGCTTGCGCGGCGTGCCGTCCGGCTTCGTCGCATCGAACGTTATCGCAGCATCGGCGCCGGCGACCGACACGATGGTGCGGGCAAGATCGGCAATGGTGATGTCTTCCCCAGAGCCGACATTGATGTGGCTGTCGCCCGAATAATTCTTCAGCAGCCAGACCAGCGCGTCGGCGGCGTCGTCGACATGCAGGAATTCACGCATCGGCGTGCCTGATCCCCACACCTCCAGGCTCTTGCGGCCGGCGCGCCTGGCCTCGTGCGCCTTGCGCATCAGAGCGGGCACGACATGGCTGGAATTGAGGTCGAAATTGTCGCCCGGACCGTAGAGATTGGTCGGCATCGCCGAGATGTAGTCGACGCCGTGCTGGCGCCGATAAGCCTGACACAGTTTCAGCCCGGCGATCTTGGCGATCGCATACCATTCGTTGGTGGGCTCGAGCGGCCCGGTCAGCAAGGCGTCCTCGGAGATCGGCTGCGCCGCGAATTTGGGATAGATGCAGGATGAACCGAGAAACATCAGCTTCTGCACCTCGTTGCGGAAGGCGCTGTCGATGACATTGTTCTGCATGACGAGATTGTCCTGCAGAAAATCGACCGGAAGCCTGTTGTTGGCCAGGATACCGCCAACCTTGGCCGCCGCCATCACCACTGCATCCGGCTTGCGGTCGGCCATCCAGCGCCGCACGCCGGCCTGGTCGAGAAGATCGAGCTCGGCGCGCGAGGCGGTCAGGATCTCGCAATCCTCGTCGGCCAATCGGCGCAGGATGGCCGAGCCGACCATGCCGCGATGTCCGGCCACGAAAACGCGCTTGCCCTGAAGGTCGAAGGTCATCAGCTTACCCCAATGCAGAACGGCAGCTATGCCAGTTGGCCGGCGGAGCGCCGGATCGGCTTCTCTGTTGCCGGACGCATACCGCATACAGATTTGCCCAGACAAGGCAAATCGCAAAGCCACCCGAAGCAACCTTTGGATCGGACGCCGTAGCGCTGGCGATCAGACGCCCGCTACCGCGCAGAGGCTTGTCATTCTGGCAATGGCAAGCGCGGGGTCGGCCAGCAACCCTGCCTGGTCGGCAAGGCGAAAGACATCGGAATAGTGGCGGATGCCGCGCGCCGATTGCATGCCGCCGATCATCGAAAAATGCTCCTGGTGGCCGTTCAGCCATGCCATGAAGACGATGCCGGCCTTGTAATATTCGGTCGGCGCCTCGAAGATTTTGCGCGACAGCGGCACTGTCGGGGCCATCAGCGCGTCGTAGCCGGCGCGGTCGCCGTCGGCCAGCTTTGCCAGCGCTGCATTGGCGACCGGCGCGATCGCATCGAAAATGCCGAGCAGCGCGTGCGAATGTCTGTCGCCGTTGCCGGCGATCAGCTCGGGGTAATTGAAGTCGTCGCCGGTGAACATCACCACGCCCTCGGGCAGCCGGTCCCTGAGCGCGATCTCCTTGCCGGCATCGAGCATCGATATCTTTATGCCCTCGACCGTGCCGGCGTGGCGTTCGATGATGGCGATCACCGTCTCGAGCGCAGTTTCGAAATCGCTGCTGCCCCAGTAGCCTTTCAGCGCCGGATCGAACACGTCGCCCAGCCAGTGCAGGATAACCTTGCCGGATGCCTGGGACAGGATGCGGTCGTAGACGCTGGCATAATCGTCGGGGCCTTTGGCGATCGCCGCAAGCGCGCGGCTGGCCATCATGATCACCTTGCCGCCAAGCCCTTCGATGAACCCGAACTGCTCCTCATAGGCCGCGATGACATCGTCGAGCGTGCTCGCCGCCCCCGGCGTCAGATGGTCGGTGCCTGCGCCTGACGCGAGAGTGGCGCCCTCGACGCTCCGCGCCTCGGCGATCGAGCGGCGGATCAATTCCCTGGCATTCACCCAGTCGAAGCCCATTCCGCGCTGCGAGGTATCCATCGCTTCGGCGACACGGAAGCCGAGCCGCCAGAGGTGATGGCGAAACGCCATCGTCTTGTCCCAGTCGACCGCGGGCCTCGACCATGGATTGGTCATGGCGAAAGGGTCGGCGACGACATGGGCCGCGGCGTAGGCGATACGCGAGAACCGCGCGCTGGCCACAGGCTGCACCGGCTGGCCGATAAGCCGGTAGAGGACGCGGCCGCCGCCTTCCCCGGGCAAGGTGATGTCCATGGCTCTCTCCTTCCCAGCGCCTATTAAATGGAACGTTCCAATAAATCAAGAGACTTTGCCGCCCTGCCTCGCGCAACCCAAATTGCTGCATCGCAGCAGGTGAAGCCGTATTTAGTAGACGATTGCACCCACTGAGCCGCACTTTTCTCGGGTTCGCAAAAACACGATTGACTCAAATGCCTCGCAGAGATTAGATCGTTCCAATAGAAATCGCATAAGAAACCTCCGGGAGGACAGATCTGGATGGCCAGCCGGGCCAAGGCAACGATACTCGACATCGCCCGTGAGGCGGGCGTGTCCAAATCGACGGTATCGCTGGTGTTGCAAGGCAGCCGGCTGATCCGGCCTGAGACCGCGCTCAAAGTGCGCAAGGCGATCGAGGATGTCGGCTATGTCTACAACCGCGGCGCCGCCAATCTGCGCAAGGCCCATTCCAACGTCATCGGCATGGTCATCAACGATCTTACCAATCCCTTTTTCGCCGAGATGGCGGTCGGCATGGAGCGCGTCTTCCAGTCGGCCGGCATCGTGCCTTTCATCGCCAACACGGCGGAGAGCCCGGTGCGCCAGGAAGAGGTTCTGAAATCGCTGATGGAGCAGGGTGTCGCCGGGCTCGTCGTGTCGCCGGCGCGCGGCACCACGCCTGGCGCGTTCCGCCGCCTTGAGACCGGAGGCGTTCCGGTCGTTTTCGTCATGCGCCGCCTCCCCGAAAGCCGCATCCCGGTGATCACGCCCGACAATCATCGCGGCGCCTATCTTGCCACCGCCCATCTGATCGGCAAGGGCCACCGCCGGCTGGCCTTCTTCGGCGGCTCGTCCGACCTTGTCGTCTATCACGAGCGGCTGGGCGGCTTTCGCGAGGCCTGTGAAGCGCTCGGCATCGCACCAGCCGACAGGCTGGTCTTCGAGGGCGAAACCAGCCGCAAGGGCGGCATTGCCTGCCTGGAAACCGCGCTCGCCATGGCCGCGCCGCCGACCGCGGCCCTTTGCTTCAACGATGCGGTCGCCTTCGGCGTCTTGCTGGCGCTGCGCAAGCGCGGCCTTGAGCCCGGCGCGGACTTTGCCGTCGTCGGCTTCGACGACGTCGCCGAGGCCGAGCACTACATGCCGGCGCTGACCAGCGTCGCGGTGAACACCGCCGGCCTCGGCGAGCGCGCCGCCCATGTCGTGCTGAAGATGATCCAATCGCGCACCACGCGCGCCGAGGATCATATCGGCGCCGTCAACCTCGTGGTCAGGGAAAGCTGCGGCCCCGATCGCAAGGAGCATGGCTGCGCAGGAATGGGAGACGCGGCATGACCGTCAGTTGGGGGCTGATCGGCGCCAGCACGATCGCAAGACAGTTCATGATCGGCGCCATCCGCGCGCAGCCGGACGGCGAGATCGCCGCAGTGATGAGCTCCAGCCCGGAGCGGGCTACCACCTATGCTCGGGAAAACCGCATTCCGGCGGCGGTCTCGACGCTTGATGAATTGCTCGGCTCTGACATCGACGCCGTCTACATCTCGACCACCAACGAATTGCATCTCGAACAGACACTCGCCGCCATCGAGGCGGGAAAGCATGTGCTTTGCGAAAAGCCGCTGGCGCTGACCAGCGCCGACGCCCGCAAGATGGTCACAGCGGCCAGGGCCGCCGGCGTCGTGCTCGGCACCAATCACCATCTGCGCAATGCGGGCTCGCACCGGGCGATGCGCGAAGCGATCGCTGCCGGCCGCATCGGCAGGCCGATCGCCGCGCGCGTCTTCCACTCCGTCTATCTGCCGGAAAACCTGCAGGGCTGGCGCATCACCAGGCCGGACGCGGGCGGCGGCGTGGTGCTCGATATCACCGTCCACGATGCCGACACGCTGCGCTTCGTGCTCGGCGACGATCCGGTCGAGATCTCGGCGTTCACGCAATCGGCCGGCATGGCCGCCGGCGGGCTGGAAGACGGCGCCATGTGCCTCTGGCGTTTCGCATCGGGCGTCATCGCCCAGTCGCATGAGGGCTTCACCACCAGATTCGCCGGCACCGGCTTCGAGGTGCATGGCAGCGAAGGCTCGCTGATCGCCAGGGATGTGATGACGCAGAAGCCGGTCGGCTCGGTGTTGCTGCGCACGGCACAGGGCGAGGAGGAATTGAGCTTCGACCGCGAAGATCTCTATGCCCGTTCGCTGCACCAATTCCACGCCGCAATCCGTGGCGAGGGCCAGCCTTCCGCCACCGGCGAAGACGGCGTCTGGTCGCTGACATCAGCCGAAGCGGCATTGCAGTCGGCCAGGTCCGGCAAGGCCGTTGCCATCGACCCGAAGCTCGGGAGTGCTGGATGAGCAAGCTCGTTTCCGCGGCTGAGGCTGCCGGCCTGATCAGGGATGGCGTGGTCGTTTCCGTGTCGTCGTCGAGCGGCCTCGGCTGCCCGGATGCGGTGCTTGCCGCGATCGGCGAGCGCTTCGACGCCGAAGGCCATCCCAAGGACATCACGACACTGCACCCGATCGCCGCCGGTGACATGTACGGCATCAAGGGCATCGATCACTTAGCCAAGCCCGGCCTGTTGAAGCGCACTTTGTGCGGCTCCTATCCATCCGGGCCGTCATCTTCCGAACCACCGCAGATCTGGAAGATGATCGGCGACAATTCGGTCGCTGCTTACAACGTGCCGTCCGGCATCCTGTTCGACATGCATCGCGAAGCCGCCGCCAAGCGTCCCGGCGTGCTGACCAAGGTCGGGCTCGACACCTTCGCCGACCCGCGCCACCAGGGCTGCGCCATGAATGCTGCCGCCAGCGAGCCGATCGTTTCGGTGCAGCAGTTCGATGGCGAGGAGTGGCTCTATTTCCGCTCGATCGTGCCGCAGGTGGCGATCATCCGCGCCACCACCGCCGATGAGCGCGGCAACCTCACCTATGAGCATGAAGGTGCTTATCTCGGCGGCCTTGAACAGGCGCTGGCCGCCCGCAACAATGGCGGCATCGTCATCGCGCAGGTCAAGCGCGTCGTCGAGAACGGCACGCTGAAGCCACACGATGTACGAGTGCCCGGCGTGCTGGTCGATCATATCGTCGTGGCGCCCGACCAGTTGCAGACGACGCTGACGCCCTACGATCCGGCCATCTCCGGCGAGATTTTCCGGCCGCTGTCGAGCTTCCGCAACGCCGAGATGAACGTCCAGAAGGTCATCGCCCGCCGCGTCGCCATGGAGCTTGCCGACGGCATGGCGGTCAATATCGGCTTCGGCATCTCGGCCAATGTGCCGCGCATCCTGATCGAGGAAGGCCAGCACGGCAAGGTCACCTGGGTCATCGAGCAGGGTGCGGTCGGCGGCGTGCCGCTGCTCGACTTCAAGTTCGGCTGCTCGTCGAATGCCGACGCCTTCATGCCCTCTCCGCACCAGTTCATCTATTTCCAGGCCGGCGGCTTCGACGCCTCGCTGCTGTCCTTCCTGCAGATCGACCGCCATGGCTCTGTCAACGTCTCGAAGCTTTCGGCGCGGCCCCACGTCACCGCCGGCGCCGGCGGCTTCGTCGACATCACCGCGCGAGCGAAGAAGATCGTCTTTTCCGGTTTCTTCAACGCCGGCGCCAAGCTGTCGCTTGCCGGTGACGGCATCCGCATCGACCAGGAGGGCAAGGTCAAGAAAGTCGTCGACGAGGTCGAGCATATCTCCTTCTCGGGCAAGCGTGCCGTCGCGCAGGGACAGGATATCACCTATGTCACCGAGCGTTGCGTGATGAAGCTGACGCCGGCGGGGCTGATGGTGACCGAGTTGGCGCCGGGCATCGATCTCGAGCGCGATGTGCTGGCGCAGGCCGAGATCCCGCTCGCCGTCGCCAACGAGCTGCAAGTGACGCCGGATGCGCTCTACCGGGACCGGCCGATCGGCCTGTCGCTCAATGGCGGCGCGTCGCTTGGAGGCGCACATGGCTGAGCGTCTGGTAACCTTTGAAACCGACGGCGCCATATGCATTGTCACGCTGCGCCGGCCGGAGAAATTCAACGCGCTCGATATTCCGATGCTGCGGGGGTTGGAAGCAGCGCTCGACGAAGCCGAGGCGGCGCAGACCGTCCGCGTCGTGCTGATCTGCGGCGAAGGCAAGGGCTTTTGCGCCGGCGGCGATGTCGAGGCTTGGGCAGAAATGAGCGCCGCCGATTTCCAGGTGCAATGGGTGCGCTACGGCCATCGCGTCTTTGATCGGCTGGCGCGGCTGCGGCAGCCGACGATCGCCGTGCTTGCCGGCCATGCGCTGGGCGGCGGGCTGGAACTGGCGGCGGCTGCGGACTTCCGCGTGGCGGAAACACAGGTGAAGCTGGGGTTCCCCGAAACCTCGATCGGCGTCGTTCCCGGCTGGTCCGGCACCCAGCGCGCCGTGCGCCGCTTCGGCGCACAGGCAGTGCGGCGGATGGCGCTCGGCGGCGAAGTGTTTCTGGCTACCGAGGCTCTTGCTCTGGGGATTGTCGACCGGGTGGTCGAGACCGGTAAGGCGTTCGCCGAAGCCAAGGCCTGGGCCGGCAAGATCGCCGAGCGCGGGCCACTCGCGACCGAGGCCGCCAAGCTGATGATTGCCATTGCGGAAAGCGAGGAGAGTGCTGCCGCGACCGAAGCGCTGGCCAGCGGCTTCATCGCGCTGACAAGCGATCTCAGGACCGGCGTCGAGGCTTTCAGCGCCAAGCAGAAACCGGCCTTCTCAAGATCTTAGGAACCTGAAACTCACATGAACGCACCTCTCAACATCGCCATGCCCGCCGAGGCAGCCGCAGCGCCGAAAAGCTACCGGCTGCTGATCGACGGCAAGTTCGTGGACGCTCGGGACGGCCGCACGCTGGGGCGCAGCAGCCCCGGCCACGGCTTCACCGTCTCGCGCTATGCACAGGCCGGCGCGGCGGACGTCGAGGCTGCGGTACAGGCCGCGCACAGGGCCTTCGAGACCGGCCCGTGGCCGCGCATGAAGGCCGCCGAGCGCGCCGCGATCCTGCTCAAGGCTGCTGACCTGATCGAGGCGCGGCTGGACGAGATTGCCCGGCTCGACGCGCTGGAATCCGGCAAGCCGATTGCCCAGGCGCGCGGCGAGATCGGCGGCGCCGTCGATATCTGGCGCTATGCCGCGGCACTTGCCCGCACGCTTCACGGCGAAAGCTACGCCAATCTCGGCGACGCCATGCTCGGCGTCGTGCTGCGCGAACCGATCGGCGTCGTCTCCATCATCACACCGTGGAATTTCCCGTTCCTTATCGTCAGCCAGAAACTGCCCTTCGCGCTCGCCGCCGGCTGCACGGCGGTGATCAAGCCGAGCGAGATGACCTCGGCCTCGACTTTCGTGCTCGGCGAGATCCTGATGCAGGCCGGCCTGCCGGATGGCGTCGTCAACATCCTTGCCGGTCTGGGCGCCGATATCGGCGCACCGATGGTCAGCCACCCGCTGGTCGAGATGGTGTCGTTCACCGGCTCCACCCGGGTCGGCAGGATGACCATGGCGTCTGCCGCCAACTCGCTGAAGAAAGTCTCGATGGAGCTCGGCGGCAAGAACGGCCAGATCGTCTTTCCCGATGCCGACCTCGATGCCGCCGCCGACGCGGCGGTATTCGGCGGCTTCTTCAACGCCGGCGAATGCTGCAATGCCGGCAGCCGGCTAATCGTCCATGAGGCGATCGCCGATGAGTTCCTCGGCGCCGTCAAAGCCCTCACCGCCAAGGTGACTGTTGGCGACCCGCTCGACGACCGCACCAAGGTCGGCGCGATGATCTCCGCCGACCACATGGCCAAGGTCACCGGCTACGTGACGGCAGCGGAAAACGGCGGCGGCCGGATCTATAGCGGCGGCAAGCAGCTTGCTGCGAGCGCCGGCCAGTATCTTGATCCAACCATCGTTCGCGACGTCACCGAAGACATGGCCATTGCGCGCGAGGAAGTGTTCGGTCCGGTGCTCTCGGTGCTGACTTTTGAATCGATTGAAAGGGCGTTGCACATCGCCAACAACACGCCCTATGGTCTGTCGGCGGGCGTGTGGAGCGCCAGCATCGATACCTGCATGTCGGTGGCGCGGAATGTGCGTTCGGGAACTGTTTGGGTGAACACGTTCATGGAAGGTTATCCCGAACTGCCTTTCGGCGGCTACAAGCAGTCCGGTCTGGGACGCGAACTCGGCAAGCGCGCCGTCGAGGATTATACCGAGGAAAAGACAATCCAGTTTCATCGCGGCCAGCGCACCGGATGGTGGGTCGGCTGAGTTGGGAAGAACCCGGTGGCCATCCGCCGGTCGTTGTAAGTTCAACAAGGGAGGAAGTACATGTTGCGCAAACTGCTTATCGGGACGGGTCTCGCAGCGGGCGTTGCGTTCGCGGCCCATGCCGAGGACGTCAAGGAAGTCCAGATGCTGCATTGGTGGACGTCGGGCGGCGAAGCTGCCGCTCTGAACGTGCTCAAGCAAGATCTGGCCAAGGAAGGCTTTGCCTGGAAGGACGTGCCGGTGGCCGGCGGTGGCGGCGACGCCGCCATGACCGCGCTGAAGGCGATGGTGGCGGCCGGCAACTACCCGACCGCCTCGCAGATGCTTGGCTATACCGTGCTCGACTACGCCGCGGCCGGCGTCATGGGCGACCTGACCGAGACGGCGATAAAGGAAGGCTGGGACAAGTCCGTTCCCGCCGCCCTGCAGAAATTCTCCGTCTATGACGGCAAGTGGGTCGCGGCTCCGGTCAACGTCCACTCGGTCAACTGGCTGTGGATCAACAAGGCGGTGATGGACAAGATCGGCGGCACCGAGCCCAAGACCTTCGACGACTTCATCGCGCTGCTCGACAAGGCCAAGGCGGCGGGCGTCATCCCGCTCGCGCTGGGCGGCCAGAACTGGCAGGAAGCGACCATGTTCGACTCGGTCGTGCTGTCGACCGGCGGGCCTGAGTTCTACAAGAAGGCCTTCAACGACCTCGACGAGGAATCCCTCAAGTCCGACACGATGAAGAAGTCGTTCGACAACCTCGCCAAGCTCGTCACCTATGTCGACCCGAACTTCTCGGGCCGTGACTGGAACCTCGCCACCGCCATGGTCATCAAGGGTGATGCGCTGGTGCAGGTGATGGGTGACTGGGCCAAGGGCGAATTCAACGCCGCCAAAAAGGTCCCGGGCACCGACTTTCTCTGCTATCGCTTCCCGGGCACCGACGGCAGCGTGATCTACAACTCCGACATGTTCGGCATGTTCAAGGTTCCGGAAGACCGCAAGGCCGCCCAGATCGCTCTGGCCACCGCAACTCTGTCGAAGAGCTTCCAGTCGGCCTTCAACGTCGTCAAGGGCTCGGTCCCGGCCCGCACCGACGTGCCGGACACCGACTTCGACGCATGCGGCAAGAAGGGCATGGCCGATTTGAAGGCCGCCAATGAAGGCGGCACGCTGTTCGGCTCGCTGGCGCAAGGCTACGGCGCCCCTCCGGCGGTTGCCAACGCCTACAAGGATGTCGTCTCGAAGTTCGTCCACGGCCAGATCAAGACCTCGGACGAGGCGGTGACCCAACTGGTCAGTGCGATCGAAGACGCCAAGTAAGCACGCGCCCATGTGAACGATCTCCCCGGCGCAAGCCGGGGAGATTCCCTGCGGAGGGGTTTTGCGGTTGCGCTGACCGGCACGCTTCGTGCCGCAGAGGCCGCGACGACAGAATTCCGGACCCGCGATACGGAATGGATCGATGAGCATAGTTGCTGAAACCAGTATCACGCTGACGCCGGAGCACGGTGCCCGTCCGGGCGCTTCGGTGCGCTCGCGCCTGCAGGATGCGCTGCCGAAGCTCGTGCTGGCGCCGAGCTTCGCCGCCACCATCGTCTTCGTCTACGGCTTCATCCTGTGGACGATCTATCTGTCCTTCACCAATTCCAAGACCTTTCCCTCCTATGCGATCACCGGGCCACGCGCCTATCAGCGGCTGTGGCGCTGGACTTTCGAAAGCGATCCGCCGTCCTCCTGGTACACCTCGATCACCAATATGGGGGTTTTCGGCTTCCTCTATATTTCCATCTGCCTGGCGCTCGGCCTGTTCCTGGCGATCCTGCTTGACCAGAAGATCCGCGGCGAAGGCATGTTGCGGCCGATCTATCTCTACCCGATGGCACTGTCCTTCATCGTCACCGGCGTTGCCTGGAAATGGTTTCTCGACCCCGGCCTCGGCCTCGAGCAGACGCTGCACCAATGGGGCTGGACGAGCTTCCATTTCGACTGGATCAAGAACAAGGACTTCGTCATCTACACTGTGGTCATCGCCGGTGTCTGGCAGGCGTCAGGCTTCATCATGGCGATGTTCCTGGCCGGCCTGCGCGGCATCGACGGCGAGATCCTGAAGGCGGCGCAGATCGACGGTGCCACCACCTTCCAGCTCTACCGTCGCATCGTCATCCCGCTGCTGCGGCCGATCTTCCTGTCCGCCTTGATCGTCCTCGCGCATCTCGCCATCAAGTCCTACGATCTGGTCGTCGCGCTGACCAGCGGCGGGCCGGGCGGCTCGGCCTGGCTGCCGTCGAACTTCATGTATGAGTACACCTTCAAGCGCAACGAAATGGCCGTCGGCTCGGCCAGCGCCGTGATCATGCTGATGACTATCACCGCGATCATCGTTCCCTATCTCTATTCCGAGCTTCGGGAGAAGCCGCGATGAGCGCCATAGCCACTCCTGCTCGCCAGAGCACAGGCGGTATCAGCGCCAGGACGGTCAACCGTATCGTCATCTACGGGCTGCTGGCGCTGTTTGCGCTGTTCTATCTGATGCCGCTGTTCGTCATGCTGGTGACCTCGTTCAAGACCATGGACGAGATCCAGAACGGCAACATGCTGGCGCTGCCGCAGGCGCCGACCTTCGCCCCTTGGATAAGGGCATGGAGCGAAGTCTGCTCGGGTCTCACCTGCGTCGGCATGAAGGGTTATTTCTGGAACTCGATCAAGATGGTGGTTCCGGCGGTCATTATCTCGACCCTGCTCGGCGCGCTCAACGGCTATGTGCTGACGAAGTGGCGCTTTCGCGGGGCGACGCTGGTGTTCGGGCTGATGCTGTTTGCCTGCTTCATCCCGTTCCAGTCCGTGCTCTTGCCGATGGCAACGATCCTCGGCAGCCTCGGCCGGTTCGGTGTCAAGCTGCAGAACGCGACCGGCTTCACCTTCGGCTTCGGCAATCCAACCGTGAACCTGGTGTTCGTTCACGTCGTCTACGGCATCGGCTTCACCACCCTGTTCTTCCGCAATTATTACGAAGCGTTTCCGAACGAGCTGGTGAAGGCGGCGCAGATCGACGGCGCCAGCTTCTTCCAGATCTTCCGGCGCATCATGCTGCCCAACTCGCTGCCGATCATCGTGGTGACGGTGATCTACCAGTTCACCAACATCTGGAACGACTTCCTCTTCGCCTCCGCATATGCCGGCTCAGGCGACGTGATGCCGATGACGGTGGCGCTGAACAACGTCGTCAACACCTCGACCGGCGTCGTCGAATACAACGTCAATATGGCGGCTGCGATGATCGCCGCGCTGCCGACGCTCCTCGTCTATGTGCTCGCCGGCCGCTATTTCGTGCGCGGCCTTATGGCCGGCGCCGTCAAAGGATAATCGCATGGCTTTTCTGGAAATTGACGGGCTGAAGAAGCGTTTCGGAGCGGTCGAGATCCTGAAAGGCATCGACCTCGACCTGGAAAAGGGCGGCTTCCTCGTGCTGGTCGGGCCTTCCGGTTGCGGCAAGTCCACGCTGCTCAACACCATTGCCGGCCTGGAAACCATCACCGAAGGGGAAATCCGCGTCGACGGACGCACGATCAACGATCTTCACCCCTCCAAGCGCGACATCGCCATGGTGTTCCAGAGCTACGCGCTCTATCCGAACATGACGGTGGCCGGGAATATTGCCTTCGGTATGGAGATGCGCGGCGTGCCGGCCGGCGAGCGCCAGAAGGCGATCGACAAGGTGGCGAAGGTCCTGCAGATCGGCCATTTGCTGAAGCGCAAGCCAAGCCAGCTCTCCGGCGGCCAGCGCCAGCGCGTCGCCATGGGCCGGGCGCTGGTGCGCGATCCAAAGCTGTTCCTGTTCGACGAGCCTTTGTCCAATCTCGATGCCAAGCTGCGTGTCGACATGCGCATCGAGATCAAGCGCCTGCACGCCACCACCGGCACCACCATCGTCTACGTCACCCACGACCAGATCGAGGCGATGACGCTGGCCACCAAGATCGCGGTGATGCGCGACGGCGAGGTGCAGCAGTTCGGCACGCCAGCCGAAATCTATAACAATCCGGTCAACCTGTTTGTTGCCGACTTCATGGGCTCGCCGGCGATGAACCTGATCCCGGCGACGATCGGCAGCAACGGCAGCGGCTTCTCCGTCGTCATGGAGCGCGAGGCGCGCCAGCCGATCTCGCTGCCGCTGGGCAATGCGCCGGCCGGCCTGTCGGCATTCCAGGGAAAACCGATCATCTTCGGCGTCCGCCCGGAAGCACTGACCGATCCCGAGGGTGCCGAACGCAACGCCGCGAACATCGCCCGCGCCGACTGTCACATCGAGGTCATCGAGCCGGCCGGCTCGGATACGTTCGCGGTCACCAATCTCGGCGGCAAGGCCGTGGTGGCGCGGCTGCGCGCCGATGCCAAAATCCAGCCCGGCACGGTTACGCCGCTCGCCTTCAACCTGACTAAGGCGGTGTTCTTCGATCCGGCGACCGAGAAACGCATCGTCTAACGGCCATGACAAATCCCGACATCGTCATCATCGGCTCCGGCATAGGCGGCGCCACGATCGCCTCCGGCCTTGCCGGCGGTGGCGCCTCGATCCTGATGCTGGAGCGCGGCGAACCACTGCCAGCAACGCCGCACACACGCGACACCCACGCGATCTTCGTCGACGGCCATTATCGGCCGAAGGAGCTGTGGCTCGAGGCCGGCGGAGCGCCTTTCAACCCGGGCAATTACTACTATGTCGGCGGCAATTCGAAATTCTACGGCGCGGTGCTGATCCGCTACCGCAGGGAAGACTTTTCGGAGATGGAGCACTATGGCGGCATCTCGCCGGCCTGGCCGTTTTCCTATGAGGAATTCGAACCCTGGTATTCCAGGGCCGAGCAGCTGTTCCGCGTGCGCGGTGCACTCGGCGAAGACCCGACCGAGCCATTCCACTCGATGCCCTACCCTTTCGGGCCGATACCCGACGAGCCGCCGATCGCGCGCGCCCGCGCCGAGCTCAGGAGCCTCGGCCTGCACCCGGCATCGCTGCCGCTCGGCGTCGACATCGAAGCCTGGCTGAAAGACGGCAGCACGCCGTGGGACGCGTTTCCCAACACCGGGACCGGCAAGGTCGACGCCCAAACGGGACCGCTGGCCGCCGCCCTTACCGACCAGAAGATCAAGCTCGAGACCGGCGCCCATGTCGAATATCTCGAGGCATCGCCGGATGCGAGGACGATCATCGCCGTCCATTATCGACAGAACGGTACGCTGAAGAAAGTCGCGCCGAAGCTGGTCATCCTATCGGCCGGCGCAGTCAATTCCGCCGCCATCCTGCTGCGCTCGCCCACCCCTCAGGGCAGAGGCGGTGGCAAAGGCCTGGCCAACCGCTCCGACCAGGTCGGCCGCAACTTCATGAACCACAATTCGAGCGCCATGCTGGCGATCGATCCACGCCGCCGGAACAAATCCGTCTACCAGAAGACGCTGATGCTGAACGATTATTATCTGTCCGACGGCAAGGGCGGCAAGCCGCTCGGCAATGTCCAGCTCCTCGGCAAGATCGACGGCAACATCCTCAAGGCCAATGTCAGGCGCGCGCCCAAATTCGCGCTCGATTTCATGGCTGGCCGCGCCGTCGACTGGTATCTGATGTGCGAGGACCTGCCCGATCCCGAGAGCCGCATCATGGTCGACGGCAAGGACATCGTCATGCAGTGGCGGCGCTCCAACATGCAGTCGCTCGACGGACTGACCAAGGTGATGCGCGAGAATTTCCGCGCCTGCGGCTATCCGATCGTGCTGTCGCGGCCGTTTGACAAGCGCACGCCCTCGCATCAGTGCGGCACGGTGAAGATGGGCAACGATCCAGCGACCTCGCCGCTCGACCCGTTCTGCCGCTCCTTCGACCACAGCAATTTGTTCGTCGTCGATGCCGGCTTCCTGCCGAATTCGGCCGCCGTCAATCCGGCGCTGTCGATCGCCGCACAGGCGCTGCGCGTCGCCGATCATATCCGCAAGACGGAGCTTGCAACATGAGCCGCCCCGCAGCGATCGTCACCGGCGGCGCGCGCGGCATCGGCCTTGCTTGCGCCGAGGCGCTGGCCGATGCAGGCTTCGACATCCTCGTCTCCGACCTTGCCGACGAAGCCGCCGACGGGCTCGCCGCCGACATCACCGGGCGCGGCGCGAAATTCGCCTATGTCAGTTGCGACATCGCCGACCTCGACGGCCATGCAGCGCTGATCGAGGCCGCGACAAGCGCCTTCGGCCGCATCGACTGCCTGGTCAACAATGCCGGCATCGGCGCCGTCCTGCGCGGCGATCTGCTCGAGCTCAAGCCGGAAAATTTCGACCGGGTGCTCGGCATCAATCTGCGCGGCACGGTGTTCCTCAGCCAGCACGTCGCCAAAGCGATGCTCGGCCTGCCGAGCGATGGTGCGAGATCGATCATCACCATCACCTCGGTCAGTGCCGCCATGGCCTCGCCGGAACGTGCTGATTACTGCATCTCCAAGGCCGGGCTTTCGATGTGGGTGAAGAACCTGGCACTGCGGCTTGCCGCCGAAAACATCGCCGTGTTCGAGGTGCGCCCGGGCATCATCCGCACCGACATGACCGCCGGTGTGACCGCCAAATATGACGGGCTGATCGACGGCGGGCTGGTGCCGGCGATGCGCTGGGGCAAGAGCGAAGATATCGGTGCAGCCGTGGCAGCACTCGCCGGTGGCAAGTTCGGCTTTTCGACCGGCTCGGTCATCAATGTCGACGGCGCGCTGTCGGTGCCGAGGCTATGAACAGGTGACGCCATGACCGACTACATCATCGTCGGCGCTGGCCCGGCCGGCTGCGTACTCGCCAACCGGCTGAGCGAAGATCCGTCGCATCAGGTGCTGCTGCTCGAAGCCGGCGGCAAGGACTGGCATCCGCTGATCCACATGCCGGCCGGTTTCGCCAAGATGACCAAGGGCATCGCCGCCTGGGGCTGGTCGACGGTGCCGCAAAAGCACATGCAGGACCGTGTCTTCCGATACACGCAGGCCAAGGTGATCGGCGGCGGCTCGTCGATCAACGCGCAGATCTACACGCGCGGCAACGCCCGCGACTACGACGCCTGGGAGAAGGAAGAAGGTCTTGCCGGCTGGGGCTATCGCGACGTGCTGCCCTATTTCAAACGCGCCGAGAACAATCAGCGTTATGCCAACGATTTTCACGGCGACCAGGGCCCGCTCGGCGTGTCGAACCCGATCGCGCCGCTGCCGATCTGCGAGGCCTATTTCCGTGCCGGACAGGAGATGGGCATCCCCTTCAATCCCGACTTCAACGGGGTAGCCCAGGAGGGCGTCGGTTACTATCAGCTGACGCAGAAGGACGCGAAGCGCTCCTCCGCCTCTGTCGCCTACCTCCGGCCGATCCGCGAGCGAAAGAATCTCACCGTCAGGACCGGCGTTCTGGTGACACGCATCGTCGTCGACAAGGGCCGCGCCGTCGGCGTCGAGATCGTCGACAGGCCGGGCGGCCAGCCAACGATCCTGCGCGCCGAGCGCGAGGTGATCGTCTCGTCCGGCGCTATCGGCTCGCCGAAGCTTCTGATGCAGTCGGGCATCGGCCCGGCCGACCATCTGAAGGCGGTCGGCGTGACACCGGTGCACGATCTGCCCGGCGTCGGCTCCAACCTGCAGGATCATCTCGACCTGTTCGTCATCGCCGAATGCACCGGCGATCACACCTACGACAACTACGCCAAGCTGCACTGGACGGCTTGGGCCGGCCTGCAGTATCTGCTCCTGAAGAAAGGCCCGGTGGCTTCCAGCCTGTTCGAGACCGGCGGCTTCTGGTACGCCGATCCGACCGCCGCCTCTCCCGACATCCAGCTGCATCTCGGCCTCGGCTCCGGCATCGAGGCCGGCGTCGAGAAGCTGAACAATCCGGGCGTGACATTGAACTCGGCCTTCCTGCGTCCGCACTCGCGCGGCACGGTGCGGCTGAACAGCGCCGATCCGGCCGACCGCCCGTTGATCGATCCGAACTATTGGTCCGATCCCTATGACCGCGATATGTCGATCAAGGGGCTGAGGCTGGCGCGCGAGATCATGCGGCAGAAGGCGCTGCAGCCCTATGTGCTGCGCGAGGTATTGCCGGGACCCGACCTGCAGAGCGGCGACGAGCTGTTCGACTACGCCTGCCGCAGTTCCAAGACCGACCACCACCCGGTCGGCACGTGCCGCATGGGCCACGATGCGATGAGCGTGGTAACGCCAGATCTCAGGCTGCGCGGTATCGAGGGCCTGCGCGTCTGCGACGCCTCGGTGATGCCGCGCATCCCCTCCTCCAACACCAATGCCCCGACGATCATGGTTGGCGAAAAAGGCGCCGATCTGATCCTTGGCCGCGAGCCGCTGCCGCCGGCGGTGTTTTCCACCAACCAAGCGGCATGAGGGACAAAGAATGATCAGGCACTGTGTCTTCGTCAGATTTCGCAACGATGTCGCCGACGCCGACCGCGCGGCAATCCATGCCGATCTCGAAGCGTTGCGGGCGGTGATCGACGGCATGGGCAAGGTCGAATTCAGCGCCAATACCAGCCCGGAACCCTTCGCCCGCGGATTCACGCACGGCTTCACCATCGACTTTCGCGACGCTGCGGCACGCGATGCCTATCTGGAGCATGAAGCGCATCAGCGAGCCGGCGCAAAACTGGTCGCGGCGCTCGAAGGCGGCACCGACGGGCTGATGGTGTTTGATCTGGAGATCGCGTGACTATCCCATTCTCAGCGCAACGACGCCGGCAACGATGCTAAGCACCGCGGCACCTCGCCATGCCGTCATCTTCTCGCCGAGCGCGAACACCGAGATCATCATGGCGAACAGGATCGATGTTTCGCGCAGCGACGCCACCGAGGCGATCGGCGCCTTGGTCATCGCCCACATCACGATCCAGTAGGCGCCGCCGCTGAGCACGCCGGTATAGATTCCGGGCTTCCAGTCGCGCGCCAGCACCGGCAGCGCCTGTGGTCCGCGAAAGACGACGCATAGCACCAGCGCCCACAGCGCATCGCAGACGAACAGCCAGGCGGCATAACTCGACGCGGTGGCGGCCAGCCGCGCGCCGCTGCCGTCCGACAGCGTGTAGCTGGCGATGAAGATCGATGTGCCCAGCGCGAAGCCGACGGCGCGCAGGTTCAATTTCTCCAGATGCGCGCCGCCGCGAAACGACAGCACCAGCGTGCCCGCCGACAACAAGAGGATGCCGAGAATGGCGAGCGGCGCCGGCATCTCGGCAACCACCACAACGCCCCCCAAAGCGGCCAGCAATGGCGCGGTGCCGCGCGCCAGCGGATAGGTCTGGGCGAAATCGCCGGCCTTGTAGGCGCCGATCAGGAACGTCCTGTAGCCCATGTGGAAGACAACCGAGGCGAGGATGTATGGCCACACTTCCGGCTTCGGCACCTCGACGAAAGGCAACGTCACCAGCGCAGCGGCACCCATGCCGAGCGTCATCAGTGTGATCGACAGGAAACGGTCGAGATGGACCTTGACCAGCGCGTTCCAGATCGCATGCATGGATGCGGCGGCGAGCACCGCGAAAAAGACAAACAGGCTCATCGGCGGTTCATCCGCCGCCCGTCCCGATGACGATCGGCGTCTCCAGGTCGATATCGACCCAGAGCGGAAAATGGTCGGAAGCGATTTGGCCGATATCGGCGCTGACCGAGCGCACGCGCCCGGCAAACATGCCGCCGACGAAGCAATGGTCGAGCCGGCGCTTTGCCAGCCTGCCATCGATAGTCTTCACATGGGTGTGGAAATCCGCTGTCGGTTCCATTGCGACGGCGGCGGCATCGACAAAACCGTCGAGATAGGCGGCACCGCGATGATAGGGCGCGCTGCCGACAATGCGCCGGTACTCGGCGCTATCCGGCTCCATGTTGAAGTCGCCCAACCAGATCGCCGCTACGGGGTTTTCTGGCTCCTGTTCGCCATTGCTCCAGTTGCGCGCCGGCTCGTCGTCGGCGCCGCTCCATGGACCGCCCTCGGACGGCGCGCTGCGATGCTCGGCGAGCAAATAGTCGATCTGCTCCAGCCGCTCCTCGGCCGCGATATGCGCCAGATGCAACGACAGCACCCGCACCGGACCGGCAGGGGCGCGGATCATGCATTCGAGTGCGGCATTGCGGGTGTTGAGCGGCCGCAGCGTGCGCCTGAGCGGCAGCGTATGCAGCCGCGACCAGACGATCGGAAGCTTCGACAGAACCATGGTGCCGAATTGCCGCCGCCGGTTGACGATGTGGCCTTCACGCCGGTGGCTGGCATCCATGTCGAAGGCCGGCCCGTAGACCCAATGATAGTCGGGCAGCAATTGCGAAAGAAGTTCCGGCTGGTCGTCCTCGTTGCTGCGCAACCAGTGCCGTTCCACCTCCTGCAAGGCGACGATGTCGGCGCCGGCCACGACCTTGGCACAACGCGCCAGGTCGTAGCGGCCATCGCTGCCGAAGCCGTACTGGATGTTATAGCTGACCAGCTTCATTGCTTATCCGGCTCAGTTTCCTGCTGGCAGTAGCCGTTCGCTGACAGCCTTGCAATGTGCAGCCGGGCGGAGGGAGCTTGGGCCAGATGCTAAGTGGTCAGCGGCTGGAACCGACCGGGCGGGGATGCTGCCAGTTCCGACCAGTCGATTTCTTCCTCAAGGCGGTGGTAGGCTTCGTCGCCGATCGTCCCGTCGATGCGCAAACGCTCCAGCGCATCACGCTGGCTCTTGATGGCGTAAAGACGCAATCTGTCATACTCGGTCGCCGCCTGGGCATCCTCCGGGTTTTCGGCGATGGCGCGCTGGGCGGCATATTGCTCTCGCACCGCCCCGGCCGCGCTCGATGTCTTGCCGCTGAGCACGTCCAGCGCCGCCTGCATGATGGCGACGCGCGCCTGCGCCACCTCCCGGTCGACCGTCCGGTCGAGGTCGAGATTGAGCAGAAGCAGCAACGGTTTCAGGCTGACGCCTTGCAGCACCAATGTGCCGAGCACGACCGTGAAGGCGGCGAGCACGATCGGATCACGGCCCGGAAAGTCGGCCGGCAAGGCGAAGGCTGCCGCAAGCGTCACCAGGCCACGCATGCCGCACCAGCCGATGAGCACGCCGCCGCGCAATGTCGGTGCGTCCTTCCGCCTGTCCTCGTCGCCCAGACGTGCCAGCGCTCTGAGGATCGCGCCGCAGCCCAGCACCCAGACGAGCCGCGATACGATGACAATGGCCAGCACCGCCAGGGCAAAGACGAACGCCTCGCTTTGTCCTTGCTCGGCAAGTCGACCGACAATCGATCGCGCTTGCAGGCCCATCAGGACGAAGGCCAGGACGTTGAGCACGAACACCGCCGTCTCCCAGACCGAGTAGGAACTGACACGATTCCTTGCCGGCATGCGGCGCGGCGATGTACGGGCGATCGTCATGGCATAGACGACGATCGTGATGATGGCGGACAGCCCTATCCTGTCGGCCAGGATCCAGACGCCAAAGGTTGAGGCGAATTGCACCACGGTGCCGCTCGCCGGGTCGTCGATACGGCCGAGTATGGCGAGAGACAACCGGCCGAGCACATAGCCTGCGGCAAGGCTGCCGACCGTCGACAGCAGGATCATTGGTACGGCACTGCTCAACAGGATGGAGCCGGCGGCTGCGGAAACCGACATTCGGTAGATCAGCAGTGCCGTCGCGTCATTGAGAAGGCTCTCGCCTTCCAGGATGGCGGTGATGCGGTGCGGTACCTTGAACTGCCCGAGCACGGCCGCCGCTGCCACCGCATCGGGCGGCGCCACAATCGCGCCAAGCGCTATGGCGGCGGCGACGGGCAGGCCTGCCATCGTCCAGCCCACCAGAGCGACCGCCACCGTGGTGAAGATGACGGCGCCAAGCGCCAGCAGGATGAGTGAAACCTTGTAGCGGTTGAGATCGCGCAGCGACGTGTCGTAGGCCGCGTCGAGCAGAACCGGCGCGATGAACAGAGCGAGCGCCAGCTCCGGGTCGATCTCGATGGTCGGGGCAAACGGCAGGAAGGCGATGCCAGCGCCGGCCAGCGCCAACAATGAAGGATAGGGAATCTGCAGACGCCGCGACAGCGCGGTCAGGACGACCGCGATGAGAAGCAGGACAAGGGTGAGTTCAAAAAGCGCCATGCCTTATCGTAGCGGTGAAGCCGGGCGATTGGCACTGCAAAAACGGCAACGGCTTTGGCTGCTCGTGAATGGTGAATGGCTGCGTGTAGAGGAATTTGGCGCGTAAAGCGCATTCTCACTATTCACTATTCCCTCTTCCCCTAATGCAGCACCAGCATGTCGCCCGACGAGAACGAAATTTCGGCCTTTTCGCCGACGGCCGGCGGCGGCGTGGCCGGGCTGTTGAACGTGTCGAGCGAGACCGTGGCGCCGCCGATGCCGACGCGCACCCGGATGACCGAGCCGAGGAAATGCACTTCGGCGATTTCGCCCGAAAGGCTGGAGTCGCGGCCGGGGTGGCGCCCCAGCGAAATCGCTTCCGGACGCAGTGCCAACGACAGCGTGTCGCCGGATTTCGAGCCGTTGAGCTTGCCCTTGAGCGAAACCTCTTGCGAATTGACGCGCACCTTGCCCGAAGCCGCGTCTGTGACCGTGCCTTCAAGCACGTTCAGCGTGCCGACGAAATTGGCAACGAATTTGGTTGCCGGCCGGTTGTAGATCTCGAACGGCGTGCCTACTTGCTCGGCCTTGCCGCCATACATGACGGCAATGCGGTCGGAGATCGACAGCGCCTCTTCCTGGTCGTGGGTGACGAAGATGGTGGTGATGCCGAGCTTCTTCTGGATCGAGCGGATTTCCTCGCGCAGCGACACGCGCACCTTCGCGTCAAGCGCCGATAGCGGCTCATCGAGCAGCAACAGCTTCGGCTTCGGCGCAATTGCCCGCGCCAGCGCGATGCGCTGCTGCTGGCCGCCGGAAAGCTGGTAGGGATAGCGGTCGCCCATCTGCGGCAGCTTGATGATGTCGAGCATTTCGGCAATGCGCCTGTCGGCATCGGCCTTTGGCATGCCGGCGACCTTCAGCCCGAAGCCGATATTCTGCGCCACGGTGAGGTTCGGAAACAGCGCATAGGCCTGGAACACCATGCCGACATTGCGCTGATTGGGCTTCAGCCGGGTGATGTCCTTGCCGGCCACGACGATCTTGCCGGCGGACGGCTCTTCGAAACCAGCGACCATGCGCAGCACCGTCGTCTTGCCGCAGCCCGATGGCCCAAGGAAAGAGACGAATTCGCCCGGCTCGACGTCGAGGTTGAAATCCTGCACAACGGTGATGGGGCCGAAGGATTTTCGCACATGCTGGATTGAGAGGAAGGGCTCGGTCATGGCTTTTTCCTTCGGGTCAGTTCGGACGGTTCGCCGATCGCGGCGCGAAACGCGACAGGATCTGGATCAGCGACATGCAGCCCCAGGTGATGGCGAAGGCGATGATGGCAAGCGCCGCCGGCTCGTAGGCTCGGTTAGCGCCGACGTTCTGCAGATAGGGTCCGAAGGCAGGCCGGTTGAGCAGGCTAGCCATGGTGAATTCGCCTATCACGATGGCGAAGGTCAGGAAGGCGCCCGACAGCACCGCGATCAGCACATTGGGCAGGATGACCCGGGTGATGATCGTGCCCCAGCCGGCGCCGAGAATCTGCGCCGCCTCGGTCAGTGTCCGCACGTCGATCGTGCGAAGTCCGGTGTCGACGGCGCGATACATGTAGGGCAGTGCTAGTGTCGCATAACCGATGACCAGCAAGGCATTGGCTCCTGTCTCGCTGCCCAGGAACGGCAGCGGTGAGTTCGACCCGTACATTCTAATGTAGCCGAAGACGATGACGATGGCGGGAATGACCAGCGGCAGCAGCGTGATGAACTCGACGACGGGCCTGAGCTGCGGCATCCGCAGGCGGATCCAATAAGCGGTAGGCACCACGATCAGCACGCCGAGAATGATGGTGAAAACAGCAGCGAGTACGGAATAGCCGAAGGTCGCCTGGAAACGGGGGTCGCCAAACACGACTTTGTACGCATCGAAGGAATAGGCGCCGCGCCGCATGCGCATGGAAAATTCCACCGTCGCGATAAGCGGAATGAAGAAGTAGGCAGCGCCCAGCGCGAAGACGACCCAGGCCCAGAAACGTCCGCTCTTCATTTAAGCCACCTTTCCGAGCGCGTCCGGAACCAGATGTAGAAGACATTGGCAAGCCCGGTGATGACGATCATACCGAAGGCAATGGCATAGCCGAGATGGGCATTGTGCAGCACGTCACCGCGGATCTGCGCGTAGAGCAGGATAGGGACGATGTTAAGCGAGGAGCCGGTCAGAGCGTAAGCGGTGGCGATGGCACCGAAGGCGTTGGCGAACAAGAGGATGACGGTGCCGAGGAAGCTTGGCCAGATCACCGGAATGACGACCATACGCCAGAACTGCGCCTGGGTCGCGCCAAGCGTTGCTGCCGCTTCGCCCCATTCCTTCTTCAGCCCGTCGATCGCTGGCACGATGATCACCACCATCAGCGGGATCTGGAAATAGACATAGGTCAGTGTCAGGCCCCAGAACGACAGAATGTTGAAACCATGGGCATAAATGTTGAAGCCGACCAAGACGTTGAGCAGCACCGTGGCGAGCCCGAGCCGGCCGAGCGTCGCGAGAAAGGCGAAGGCCAGCGGCACGCCGGCAAAATTGGAGGCCACGCCGGAGAAGGTCAGTGTCGCCGAGCGTATCCATTCCGGCAGTCCGCCGCGCACGATGGCGATGGCAATGGCAAGCCCCGCGAAAGCACCGATCAGCGACGAGGCGAGGCTGACCTTGATTGAGATCCAGTAGGCGGCAACGATCGACGGCTGCGCCAAGGCCGCTATGTTTTCGAAAGTGAATTCGCCGGCATCGTTCCGGAATGCGCCCAGCATCAGATAGAGCGTGGGCAGGATCAGGAACATGATGGCGAAGATGAAGAAAGGCGCAACGCCAAGCCATTGTGTCGGCAGCCTCATACTGCGGGCGTCGGCAGGAGGCGCGGTCTTCCCGGCAACAGCGTGATCGGACAACGAGATATCGGTCATGCGCCGGCTACCGTCCTGGAGGTATGCCGGGCGGCGATCTAAGCCGCCCGGCTGATCTCAAGTCTTACTTGACGTTGGCGCCGACGACGGCATCCCAGTTCTTGGTGATGGCTTCCTTGGCCTTGCCCTGCTCGTCGAGCGTCGGGAACACCGCGGCTGCATAGGACTCGGCCGGCGGCAGCTTGGCCATCACGTCAGCCGGGAGCTTGCCATTCTTGGCGAGGTCGTTGAAGCGGATCGGGTGACAATAGCCCTTCAGCCAGCCGATCTGGCCTTCGTCGGAATAGAGATATTCCAGCCATAGCTTGGCAGCATTGGGATGCGGCGCGTAGGCGCTGATCGCCTGAACATAGACGCCGGCGACGACACCGGTCTTCGGCACGACGACGTCGACCGGCGGATTGCCCTTCAGCGTATCGCGGCCGGCAAGCGCGTTATAATCCCAGGTCACCAGGATTGGCGTCTGGCCTTGGGCAAGCGTCGCGGGCTTGCCGATGACCGGCACGAAATTGCCGGCGGCGTTGAGCTTCTTGAAGAAGTCGAGACCAGCCGTGCCGGCGGCTTCGCCGGCAGCCGCACCGCCGGAAAGGCCGGCGGCATAGACGGCCTGGATGGCCTGGTTCGAAGCGCGCGGGTCACCGGCGAGCGCCACGGTATTGGCGAATTCCGGCTTCAGCAGGTCGGCCCAGTCTGCCGGCGCTTCCTTGACCAGGTCCTTGTTCACCAGGAACGAAAGCACGCCGTAATAGTCGCCGGTCCAGAAGCCATCGGCATCTTTGGCGCTGTCCGGGATCGAGTCCCAGGTTGATACTTTATAAGCCTGGATCAGGCCATCCTTCTTTGCGGTCGGACCGAAGCTCAGGCCGACGTCGATAACGTCGGGCGCCTGCGGGCCCTTGTTGTCCTTGTTGGCCTTGATCGCCTCGACCTCGTCGCCGGAGCCGGCATCGGGGTTGAGCTCGTTGACGGTGATCCCAGGATATTTTGCCTTGAAGCCGTCGATGACCGCGCCGTAGCCGCACCAGTCATGCGGCAGCGCGATGGTGGTGAGCTGGCCTTCAGCCTTGGCTGCGGCGACCAGTTCATCCATGGACTGGGCCGACGAGATGGCAGAGGTCGCCATCAGGGCGACGGCCGAAAGGGAAAGCAGTTTTCCCGTGAATTTGAACATGTGTTCTCTCCGTTGAACTGACGCCGTTGGACGCCTGCGATGCGGTATCGTTTTCGTGTGACAGCCAGATGAAAGCTTTGTGAAAGCGATGCCCCGCAGTATGAAAAAGTAAACTCTTTTTAACCGGCTGTAGCAATCGCTTCGCGATTCTTTTTCCGGCTAACTAGTTTCGATCTTGCCTTTCATCTTTCCCCCTTTCCTTTGCCTCTTTTCCCAAGTCGATTTCCGATGCGAAAATTGTCTCAGACGGTGCCGGCGATGGCGTTTTCGAGCAGCGTCAGCGCCGCCTTTTTGGTCAGCTTGACCGGGTTGCCGCCGGCGGTCGGATCGACCACCGCCATGTCGGCGATCAGGCCCTTGCGTCTCTTGTCCATGTCGAGCCCCTTGATCAGGCTGGGCAGCGCATGCGGCACCTTGAGCTCCTTGCGCAGCTTGATGATCGCCTTGGCAAAACCGTCGAAGCCGCCCTTGATGCCGCAATAGGCGGCGAGCCGGGCTATGCGCGGCTCGATCGCCTCGCGGTTGAAGGCCAGCACATAGGGCATGAACACGGCGTTGGTCATGCCGTGGTGGGTGTCGTAGAGCGCGCCGATGGGATGCGACAGCGAATGGATGGCGCCAAGCCCTTTCTGGAAGGCGGCCGCTCCCATGGCGGCGGCGCTCATCATGTTGGCGCGGGCGACCAGATCCTTGCCGTTGGCATAGGCTTTCGGCAGGTTTTCGAAGACCAGCCTTATGCCTTCCACGGCGATGCCGTCGGCCATCGGGTGATAGCCCGGCGCGCAATAGGCTTCGAGGCAATGGGCCAGCGCATCCATGCCGCTGCCGGCGGTGATGAAGCCCGGCATGCCGACCGACAGTTCCGGATCGGCAATGACGATCGCCGGCAAAAGCTTTGGATGGAAGATGACCTTCTTGGTATGGGTCGCTTCATTGGTGATGACGCCGGCGCGACCGACCTCCGAGCCGGTGCCGGCGGTGGTCGGCACCGCGATGATCGGCGCGATCGCATCGGCATCGGCGCGCGTCCACCAGTCGCCGACATCCTCGAAATCCCAGACCGGGCGTGTCTGCCCGGCCTGGAAGGCGATCAGCTTGCCGAGGTCGAGCGCCGAGCCGCCGCCAAAGGCGATGACGCCGTCATGCTTGCCCCCCTTGAACACGGCAATGCCGGCGGTCAGGTTGGAATCGACCGGGTTCGGCTTGACCTCGGAAAACACGCCATACGGCACCTTGGCATCGTCCAGTATTTTCAGCGTCGAAGCCACCACCGGCAGTTTGGCCAGTCCCGGGTCGGTAACGAACAGCGGCCGCTTGATGCCGGTCGCCGCCAGCACCTCCGGCAGCTCCTTGATGCGTCCGGCGCCGAAGCGGACGGTCGTCGGGTAATTCCATTTGGAAACGAGTTTTGTCATTTCGACCTTCTTGACTGCTTTCGTGCTCTCGGATGTCATTAGTTCACAAAGGTATTGGCCACACGGTCTGACCGCATCATGTACGGAATCCAGATGGCTGCGGCCCAGACGGAGCGGTAAATTCCGCGCATCGTTTCTCTGTCGAACGCATCAGCCAAGGTTGGAAAGCTCTCGCGAAAAACCAGATGCGCGGCCCATGGGTCGAGGATGGCATATACCGGCATCGCGACTGCCCAAATCATGTACCAGCCCGGGAATATCTCCCAGCGCTTGAACATGAAGAACAATAACAGGACCGGGGCTGTAAGGCTTAGAACGCCTGCTGTCACCAGTTCGGCAACGAGCAGCGCACCTTGAGAAAAACTGAAGGCCTGCCAGTCGAAGCCGAGATAGTCCGTATTGTGCAGTTGTACCAACCCCAGTATCGGCGTGAGCATCAACCCGAGCATCGGCAGGACAAGCCATCCGCCGATACCCTCGGGACCCTCACCATCTGGCAAAGCCGATTTTTGTGTATCCGCCACTACTCCCCCTCAACAGCGATCGCATGCTTGTCGATCGGCACCTTAGATCACCTCGCGCAAATGGTATGATTTCGGCCTGGTCAGATTGTCGTAGCCGATGGCCGACAATGCCGCGCCCTTGCCGGTATCCTTGACGCCGGTCCAGACCAGCGCCGGATCGAGATAGTCGCAGCGGTTCATGAACACCGTGCCGGTCTCGACACGATCGCCGATCGCCGCCGCATGCTCAATGTCGCGCGTCCAGATCGAGGCCGTCAGCCCATAGGGGCTGTCGTTCATCAGCGCGATCGCTTCCTCGTCGTTGCGCACCTTCATGATGCCGACGATCGGGCCAAAGCTTTCCTCGCGCATAACGCTCATCTGGTGGTCGACCTGGGTCAGCACTTCCGGCGTCAGATAGGGGGAACCTTGCCTGTCGTTGGCCACCTTCATATTGATGTGTGCCCTGGCGCCCTTGCGCAACGCCTCGGCCTTCTGCTCGCGGATCAGGTCGGCGAAGCGCGCCTGCGCCATCGGCCCCATGGTGGTCGCCTGGTCGAGCGGATTGCCGACGACGTAATTCCCAGTCTCGGCGATGAAGCCCTCGACGAATTCATCGTAGACCTTCTCGTGGACATAGACGCGCTCGATGCCGCAGCAGCACTGGCCGGAATTGTAGAAGGCGCCGTCGACCAGATTGGCAACGGCATGGTCCATCTTTGCGTCCGGCAGCACATAGGCCGGATCCTTGCCGCCGAGTTCGAGGCCGAGCGTCATGAAGGTGCCCGCCGCCGCCTTTTCGATGGCGCGGCCGCCGGCGACCGAGCCGGTGAAGTTGACATGGTCGATCTTGCCGGAGCCGAGCAGCCTTTCAGTCTGCGCGTGGTTCAGGACGAGGTTCTGGAACAGGCCCTTGGGCAGGCCGGCCTTATCAAACGCCTGCTGAAACCGTTCGCCGACCAACAATGTCTGTGCCGCATGCTTGAGGATGACGGCGCTGCCCGCCATCAGCGCCGGGACGATGGTGTTGACGGCGGTGAGATAGGGATAGTTCCACGGCGCGATCACCATGACGACGCCGAGCGGCATCTTCTTCACATAGCGCCGAAAGCCGTCCTTCGGGTTGGAGGCCATGACCGGCTTCAAGGCCGCCTCGGCGATCTCGACCATGTAGCTGACGCGTTCCCTGACGCCGCCGAACTCGCCGCCATAGCGCACCGGCCGGCCCATCTGCCAGGCGATCTCCGGCACGATCTCGTCGGTCATGGCGACCAGCGCTTCCAGCATGGCAAGCATGTACTTGCCGCGCTCGACGACCGGCGTCTCAGCCCACTTCTCCTGCGCCGCCTTGGCACGTTCGACCGCGGCACCGATCGCCTGGTCGGTGGCAAGAGGCCGTTCGGCATAGATCGAACCGTCGACGGGGGATTTTATCTTCACGGTTTCCAAAGAGGTCTCCAAATCAACAAGGCACTGTTTTGACGAAGCCGGCCGCGCCATAGGCAAGGATTGCGCGATCGCGGGTGATGATCTCGAGGTTTTTCGAGCGCGCCGTGGCTATGATGATCCGATCCGTTGGATCGTTGTGAACGACGCCGGGCAGGAACGAAGACTCGACCAAAAGCTCACTGTCGATCCCCTCGACGCTCGCTGCCCCGGTCTGCACGAACCGTTCGAACCATGCGAGCGGTGACTTGATGAATGGCAACCGGCCCTTGGCTACAAGCATGCCGATTTCCCAGGCGGACATCACGGAAACGGCGATCACGCTGCCATTTTTGCGTGCGCTGGTCACCTTCTCGACCGCAGCCCTCGTGACCGGCTGCTCCGTTGACAGCCACAGCATGAAGCATGTGTCGAGCAGAACCCCCTCACTCGTCATAGACATTGCCCCAATCCGGATCGGCGGGCGCGGTATAGTCGACGTCCGGAAGCAGGGTGAGCGTCCCGGCCATGCATCCAAACAACGGATCGGCACCCCGAGGCGGCACGATGTACTCTTCCTTGTTGCCGTTCATGTCGTCCACGAAATCCACTTGCCCCTCCTTGAAACCAGACCGGCGATCAGGCTCCGACGGCCTCGCCGCATGATTGGACCTTCCGAGGTGCACCAATATCTCGCTCTCCTGCCGGTCGAGAATTTCAGCGATCTTGCGTATCTCGTCGACCTGCATACGCCGCTCACCGTTCAGTGTCCGCGACAAGGCGCTGTAGTGTATGTTCATGCGGCCGGCCATGCTGCGTACCGTGAGCTTGCGCTCGTTCATTCGACTCATAAACCACGCCTTGTCGACATGGGCTCTACCTTTGGGCAAACGCTGCCTCCTGCGTGTTGCTGGTGCGATACCCGCAACAATATTGCGTAAAGCGCAACGCCGTCAATACCGCTCGAACCCCCTGTGCAGTTCCCAGTCCGTAATCCGGCGGTCGTACTCCAACTGTTCCCAGTGTGCCGTGTGGACGTAATGTTCCAGCACATCGTCGCCGAGCGCCTGCCTCAGCATTTTCGATTCCGCCAGCGTCGCGGTGGCGTCGCGCAATGTCTTTGGAATTTCAGGCAGCTGCGAGGCCTGGTAGGCATCACCGACGAAGGGCTTCTGCAGTTCAAGCTTTTCATCGATGCCGGCAAGCCCGGCCGCGATCAGCGCGGCGAAAGCCAGATAGGGGTTCAAATCGGCGCCGCCGATGCGGCATTCCATGCGGATGCCCTTGGAGCCTTCGCCGCAAAGACGGAAGCCGGCAGTGCGGTTGTCTTCGCTCCACGTGATCTTGGTCGGCGCGAACGTGCCGGCCTGGAAGCGCTTGTAGGAGTTGATGTAGGGCGCCAGGAACCAGGTGAATTCCTTGGCATATTTGAGCTGGCCGGCCGCCCATTGCTGGCCGAGCGTCGACAGCGTCCACTCGGCATTTTTGTCGCAGAACAACGGCGTCTTGCCGTCGGCGCTCCACAACGAATTATGGATGTGGCTGGAATTGCCGGCGAGCCCGTAATTGTACTTGGCCATGAACGAGATCGCCTTGCCTTCGGACTCGGCGATTTCCTTGGCGCCGTTCTTCAGGATGACGTGGCGGTCGGCCATGTCGAGCGCCTCGGCGTAGCGGACATTGATCTCTTCCTGGCCTGGCCCCCACTCGCCCTTCGAATTCTCGATCGGGATGCCGGCCGCCTCCATCTCGTTGCGCAGCCGGCGCATGACGCCTTCTTCCTTGGTGGTGATGCCGATCTGGTAGTCGCCGATATAGGGCGATGCCGTCTCGAGGCCCTGCCAGTGCTTCTTGCGGGCGGAATCGTAGGTTTCGCTGAACAGATAGAATTCGAGCTCGGAAGCGAAATAGCCGATATAGCCGCGATCCTGCAGCCGCTTGACCTGCTTCTTCAGCATGGCGCGCGGCGAATGCGCGAGGTCGTCATGGGTATGGTGGTCGAGCACGTCGCAGATCACCAGCGCCGTCTTTTCCAGCCACGGAACGCGCCGCAGCGTCGCAAGGTCCGGCTTCATGACGAAATCGCCATAACCCTTCGACCAGCTCGCCGCCTTGTAGCCGGGCACCGGTTCCATATCGATGTCTGCCGCCAAGAGATAGTTGCAGCCATGCGTCTCGTCATGCGCGGAATCGACGAAATAACGGGCCAGGAACCGCTTTCCCGCGAGCCGCCCCTGCATATCGACGATGCAGGCCAGCACCGTGTCGACCTCGCCGCTGGAGACCGCTTGCTTCAACTGATCGAACGAGAAATTTCCGGCCATTCCTTTGGCACTCCAGCGCTTGTCGTTTCGGGCTTGTCACTTTGAAAAGGAAACGAAAACCACGGCCGGCGCGAATGCCGGCCATGGTCATGAGAGGGGGTCAGGCGCCGGCTTCGCCGACAGCTATTTCGGCTGCCTTGATCGCCGCCTGACGCTTTGCGATCTGGTCGCCGATGGGCGGACCCTGGAAGCGGCGGTTCTCGAAACCGAACCAAAGCACCGCGGTCAGCACAATGAAGCCCAGGGTGATATAGAGCACTTTGTCGTTCGGCGGCTGGATGGCGATGTAGAAGATGATCGCCATGCCGATGACCGACAGGATGCAAAACAGCTTGAACAGGTCGGCGCCGAGGTTCCATGGGCCGGGGTTCGGCCATTTTTCCGTTCCGAAAGCCATCATGCCGAGCACGATCGGAATGATGAAGGACAGAAACAGGAACACCAATGTCGAATTGACGACGATGGTATAGATGTTCGTGCCGCCGACCGAGATGAACTGGGCAAGAAAGACATAGATGATCTCGAGCACAGCAGCCGTCCAAATCGCATTGACCGGCGTGCGCCAGGTCGGGCTGACCTTGGCTAGCGAGGCCGAGCCGACCGGCATGCCGCCGTCACGCGAGAAGGCGAAAAGCATGCGCGAGGCAGAGGTGACCGTTGCCAGACCGCAGAGGAACTGCGCGATCAGGATGCCCAGATAGAGCAGTGTCTTCAGCCACGCCGGCAAGATCGCGTCCATCGTGGCGAAGAACACGCTCCAGCCCTGCTTGGCGCCGGCCGCCAGATCCGGAATCGCCAGTACGATCGCGCACAGCATCACCCAGCCGATCAGCGACGACCAGACTACGGACGAAACGATTGCCCGCGGAACCGAGTGCGCCGCCCTCAACGTTTCTTCCGAAGTATGCGCCGACGCGTCATAGCCAGTGATGGTGTAAACCGGCAGCAGCAGGCAGAGCAGGAAGAGATACGTCATGGAATCGGACTGCGGGAAAACACCGCCGCCCGCGTCGCCCGAATAGTTCGTGAACGTCCACAGCCGCGTGATGTCGATCGCTGGAGCAAACATCAGGCAGGCGACGATCAGCACGGCTGTCGTTGCCAGGATCAGGAAGCCGGAGGCGTCCGTCAACATAGCCGTCAATTTGATGCCGAAATGATTGAGCAGCGCCTGCAACACGGTGATGAAGGCGACAAACCCGACGATCTCACCAGGCGTGCCAGTCATGCCGAAGGCTCCGCCGAAAGTGCCGACGAAGAAGAAAGCAGTACCGATGTTGATGGCGCCGAGCACGGTGATCAGGCCGAGCAGGTTGAGCCATGCGGTGAGCCAGCCAGTGAACCGGTTCCCTAGGATGGATGCCCAGTGATAGAGGCCGCCGGCGGTCGGAAATGCAGAGGCGATCTGGGCCATGGCGAGCGCGAAAAATCCCGAAACCATGCACCCGACGATCCAGCCGATGCCAGCGCCGGCGCCACCGATGGACGACGTCGCTTGCGCGAAGGAATTGATGCCGCCTGAGAGGATGCAGATGATCGAGAACGAGATCGCGAAATTCGAGAAGCGGCTCATGCTTCGCGACAGTTCCTGAGCATAGCCCATTCCGTGGAGAACTTTCAGGTCCTCCTTCTTGTCAACTTCGCTGTAACCCGGTGCTACCATTTTTAGTCCCCTTCTGGTTTCTTAGCTGGCCGATTGAACTGACTTTCCGACTGCGCTTGGTCTGGAGGCCTTGGCCGCCTCGGGCTCCAGATTGAGAAAAATACTCGCGAGCAGATCCGCCCATTTCCGCTGCCCGGCTGCGCCGGCGATCTCGTCGTTGCGGATTTCGATCATCGCGCAAAGCAGCCCGCGCGAGCGCGCATGGCGTTCCAGCGTGAAATAGACCCGGTCGGCCGGCGAATAGGGTTCATTGACGCCGACGGTGACGCCGGCAAGCCGCTGCAGCGCCGCGATCAGCGGCGCCGCCAGCCGGCGATCCTCATCATGGATGATGCCGATGTGCCACGGCCGGCTTTTGCCTTTATAGAGCGGCGTGAAGGAATGGATCGAGACCAGCCTGGTGTCCCGCCCGGCCGCCTGGCGTTCGTCGATGATCGTCGCGATCCGCTCGTGAAACGGTCGCCACGCCAGCGCGATGCGCGCCTCCCGCTGGTCGGCCGAAAGTCCCTGGTTGGCCGGGACCACGGTTTTTTCGCTGGCGCTGACCGTCACTATCAGGTCCGGCGCGTCGAGCGGCCGGTTGCAGTCGATGACGAGCCGCGAGATGCAGGTCTCGACCAGCGTCGCATCGAGTGCCTCGGCCATGCGGCGCGCCACCGGCAAGGCGCCGGGATCCCAGGCGATGTGGCGGGAAAGATCCTCGGCGGCAAGGCCGAGCGTTCCGAATTCCGGTGGCAGGAAATTGGAGGCGTGGTCGCAGGTCAGCACGAAGGGGCTCGATCCGCCGGGGTTCGTCACCCTTACGGTTTCAGGCGATGCAAGGCTGGCGGGCCGTGCTGTCTCCATTGTCTGCTGTCCCCGGGGAGCGCTGTATCGTATGTTACGTATTTTGCCTCATTGCGTCCCTGCGGATGATTTCATACAGTTTGGCCGGCTTTGTCAAACGCGATTTCGATAATGCGGTAACGGCACGGCCAGGGTGGGGAAAAACATGGTTTCCAGCATTGCCGAACTGATCTCCGACCGCATCGGCGCCATGCCGGCCGGCGAGCGGCGCGCTGCACAAACACTGATCGCCAGCTATCCGCTGATCGGGCTGAAGACGGTCGCCGAATTCTCGGCTGCCGCCGGCGTGTCGTCGCCGACGATCCTGCGTTTCGTCGCCCGGCTCGGCTTCCAGAACTATCCGGAATTCCAGTCGACGCTGCAAGACGAGCTGGCGGCGCAATTGCAGTCGCCGGCCTCGCGCACGCTCAATCCGCCATCGCAGGGCGCCAGCGCCGTCTCGCCGATGCTGGAGGCGACGCTCGACAATATGCGCGAGACATTCCGGCATCTCTCGGACAAGCAGCTTGCCGACATCGTCGCCAAGCTTGCCGACCGGCGCGGCAAGACATTCCTGATCGGCGGCCGCTTCACCGATCCGCTGGCGCGCTATATGGCGGCCCACCTTGCTATCATCAAACCCAACGTCTTCCATCTGGCCGGCCAGGAAAGCGTCTGGCGCGACCGGCTGATCGACATGGGCAAGCGAGACGTGCTGGTGATCTTCGACATCAGGCGCTATCAGGACAGCCTCGTCCGCTTTGCCGAGACCGCCAACCAGCGCGGCGTGCAGATCGTGCTGTTTACCGACCAGTGGCTGTCGCCGATCGCTCGCTTTGCCCGCCATGTCATCGCCGGGCGCACCGCCGTGCCTTCGGCCTGGGACTCATCCGCCGCCCTTTTCGTCGTTGCCGAAGCGCTGATCGGCGCCGTTACAAGGCAGCTCGAGGCCGACGGCGCCAAACGCATCCGCGAGCTGGAAAGCCTGCGGTAGCGCAGGCTTTTGGAAAAGCACGCTCCTGGCCGTGCCTAGTCAACCAAAAAACTGACCATCTGCAGGATCAGGATCAGCAACAAAACGCCAAAGGCAGACGCCAAAACAGCTGCCAGCAGGACGATGCGTTGTTTCTTACCCACAGCTCCCCCGGGAAAGCATAGCTCCAGTCCACGAACGAATGTCAGTCCTGCCCTATCGCTCGGCCACCGTCCCACGTCATCAAGACCCGCCTGCGGCTTGGCGGAGGAGTAATGACGACTTGCTTCACGCGCGAAATGAACCGCTGGGGCCAAGGTGCTCGCTTAGAGGGACGGCTGCATCATTCATCCGACCCATGTCACGGCCGAATGACCACCTTGCCGTTCGGGCTTAACCATTTCAGCCGCAAACCGTGCCATTGCCCCAATCCGGATACTTTAGCCGTGGCAAGGATAATCGTAGTTCGGCTAGCCTTGTCGAGGCGAAGCCGCTCCTTGAACCATCAGTCAAACAGCGGTGAACTGCGCGGAGGAAATCGATGAGCTATCTGGACGAGCTGTTCTCAGTCGCCGGCAAGACGGCGCTGGTCACCGGCGCCGCGACCGGCATCGGGCGCATGGCGGCGACCGCTCTGGTCAAGGCCGGCGCCACCGTGATGATCGCCTCGCGCAAGGGCGAGGATTGCGTCGGGGTAGCCGGCGAGTTGAACGGCCTTGGCGCGCCCGGCAGGGCGGAAGGTTTTGCCGGCGACGTCTCCAGCGAGGCCGGCATTGCGGCGCTTGTGGCCGAGGTCAGGGCGCGGACCGAGCGGCTGCATATCCTGGTCAACAATGCCGGCATCTCCTGGGGGGCGCCGCTGGAAAGCTTTCCCTACCATGCCTGGGCCAAGGTGTTCGGCGTCAATGTGACCGCGGTCTTCCACCTGACGCGCGAGTTGCTGCCACTGCTCGAGGCCGCCGCCAGCGATGCCGACCCGGCCCGGGTGATCAACCTCGGATCGGTGATGGGCACGCAGCCTTTGGCCGAAGATGCCTACTCCTACTCGGCCTCGAAGGCCGCGGTTCACCACCTGACGCGCATCCTGGCGATCGAATTCGCCGCCCGCCGCATCACGGTCAACGCCTTTGCGCCTGGCCCTTTCCGGAGCCGGATGACGGCCTTCGCTACCGGCACCGAAGACCAGGCAAGACATGTCGGCAATCATGTTCCGATCGGCCGCATCGGCGCACCGGATGACATTGCCGGCGCAACGCTCTATTTGTGCAGCAGGGCCGGCAGCTATGTCACCGGCGCCATCCTGCCGATCGATGGCGGGCAGTCGGTGCAACACGGGCTGACATTGTTCAAGGAATGAGACGCACGCCATCCGGCGAGTGAAATGCCGGGGGTGAAGATGGAGGACATCAGCGTGGAACCGATCAGTCTCGATGTGCTTCTGGCCAACGTCGGCAAGGAAGTCGGCGTGTCGCCATGGCGGGTCGTCACCCAGCGCATGATCGACCAGTTCGCCGATGCCACCGACGACCATCAGTTCATCCATTGCGATCCGGAACGCGCCAGCCGCGAAACGCCGTTCGGCGGCACCATCGCGCATGGCTTCCTGTCGCTTTCGCTGTTGTCGGCGATGACCTTCGAAACCATGCCGCCGCTGGAAAACAGCAAGATGGGCGTCAATCACGGCTTCGATTCGCTGCGCTTCCTGGCGCCGGTGAAGACCGGCTCGCGCATCCGCACCCGTTTCGTGCTGGCCGACGTCAAGGTCAGGCCGTCGGGGTGGGTGCAGACGGCGCACGACGTGACGATCGAGATCGAGGGCTCGAAAAAACCGGCGCTGACCGCGCGCTGGCTGACGCTGACGCTGATCGAACGCCAACCGGAAGCGGTTTGACTGGCATCCAAGCCGGGGAACCTAAATCTGTTTGGCTTCGGCCGCGACATACTTCATATGGCGGCTGACCTGCAGCGCAATGTAGACGACCAGTGAGCAGCCGATTGGGAACACGATCTCGTTGAGGCCGGTTGCGATCGCCTGCGGCAGTGCGAGAGCAGCGTCATTTGCCGCGGCCGTGTCGATGGTCAGCACTGTGGTGCTGCCGCCGAATACCGCGCCTATCAGGACGCCTGCCAGCGCGAAATGGAGCGGACGCGGTTCTTCCTTCGATGCCAGCGACGCCAGTATCCAGCCGAGCAGCCTGTATTCGATCGCCCGCAGTACACCCAGGGTCGTGAGCGACAGGATGGCCGGCTTTGCCGCCGCGTCCAGCGCGCTGACCATGACCTTTTGCGTCCCTTTGGCGATGCCCATCGCCAGTGGCGCTGAAATCGCGCTGATCAAGCCGCCGAGCGAGGCTCGCACCTTGGTGAGTGCCGTGCCGAGGCTGACGCCGGCGCAGACGAAGAACGACCAGGTCACGCCTTGCGCCAGTTCGATCAGAACCTGCGTCGTCGCGGGGTAGGCACCTGCCGCAAATCTGACGGTCAGAATGAGAGCTTCCATGGCAAAGCCGAGCGCGATCGCCAGCCATGCGACCATGACGACGCGCCTGAGCGCCATCCTGGCGCGATGGGAAAGCGGGTCCACGTCCGGCACGCCGGACGAAAGCTCAGTTCCGGTCATAACGCCTCTCGAAACGAAATTCTTGCAGAGCCGCGAATTAGTCTTTGTCTGTAACAGTCCGATGTTGCCGTCTTTATTGCCGGGTTACATGGGTATTGCGACAGTCAACCTTCTGCTTGGTGCCACCCTTGCCCGACGCCGTACAGCGTATATATGCTGCATCCAGCCATCGGTCATAAGGCAGTAGAAAGTTGCAGCTAAGCGTCCAGGAGCGCCGCGAAAAACAAAAGGCCGAACTGCGTTCCGAACTTGTCGACGCCGCGCACAAGCTTGTCCAGGAAGAAGGCTATGGCGGCCTCACCATCCGCAAGCTCGCCAAGCGCGTTGGCTATGCGCCGATGTCGGTCTATTCCTATTTCGCCGACAAGCAGGACATCCTGTTCGCGCTGGCCGAGGATGCCTTCGAGACCTTGGCCAGGCGCATCGCAAACCATACGGCCGACGACCCGATCGAGGCGCTCAAGGCGGTGCTTGTCGAATACGCCGCCTTTGGGCTGGAAAATCCCAACGAATACCGCACCGTCTTCATGACCGAAAAAGTCAGGCCGCCAGCCGGAAAGACCTTCGCCGAAATGGAGAGCGGCAACCCGGCGATGAAAGTGCTGATCGCGAGGGTCGAAGCCTGCGTTGCCGCCGGCAGGCTCAGAGGCGATCCACGCGCCATCGCCACCATGCTGTGGGCGGTCGGCCACGGCGCCATCTCGCTGCTGATCACCTTCCCGTTCTACCCGTTCGGCGACCAGACGACGTTCATCACACGGATCGGCGACATCATGCTCGAAGCCATCGCCGCGCACGAGATTGCGCCGCTCACGCCGGTCAACTGCTGAAGAGCGGCGCTCCTCCCGATCTGCAGGATCTTCTCCAAACGTTCTGCGCTGCGGCGCCGAGCGTTCGGCAATTCTCCGTACGCGTACGATTTTGCTTGAACACCGGGAGTCAAGGGCGTATCTGTACGCAGTTCCGTACACGTACGAGAAATTCAATAGCTGAACCGGAGACCGACGATGAAGAAGGCAGTCCTCACGCTCGCCGCCCTGCTGGCGCTCTCTGGCGCCGCATTTGCCGGCAGCAGTCAGCCAGCCAAGCAAGAAGCGGCCTGCATCGACACCAAGACCGGTGCTAAGCTCGATTGCGCGCCGACCGGATCGCTTGAAAAGGCGGACGCCGCGGCCCACAAGGCCGGCAGCAAGGGCCCGAGGCTCGGCATCGGCATCGACCCGTGGATCGTGCCAAGCAGCTTCTGAGCCGGTCGGGCGACAATACGCGGTGAGGAACCGAAAGGGCGGCAGGAATTTCCGGCCGCCGATCTTGTCTGCTTCAGCCCTGCTTTATCGCGGCGTGCAGATCACTTCTTACGCTTCTGTCCCGCCACGTTTTTACGCTTGCCGGGTCTTGCCGGTGCGCCGGGAATGGCCGTTCCGGTGATCGACACCGGATCGCTGGCCGGGAATGTATCCTCGAGGCCTTCCTCGAGTTCCTCTTCGATATCCGTCCCAGTGCGCTGCTCGTCTTCAAAAGAGCGCACGGCCGGCGTCTTGACCGGCGACTTCGGCGCGGAGTTCGGCGGCATTTGCATTCTCCCTCGGCTCGCTGTCGCAGAACGGTCAGGCGCGGCGAACATGCCTATGCTGCCGCGTCGCGCGCTGCCTCGGACAGAAAAGTAAAGACATAATCGGAAAAGGAACGCCAGCATTCGACGCGGAACGCGTCGGCCGCCGTGCGCAACAGCACAATTTCGACCTTGCCGAGAATGCTACGCGACGCCGCCCCGACCGGAAAGGCGTCGAGCGACAGATCCTGCGGGCAGCCGGCATTGATCGTCGCCGCGGCAGCCGGACCGATAACCGATATGGCGACGTTGCGGTGCGAGATGCCGACCGCCGAATGCAGTACGGAAATGCTGGCGCAGTCGGCGAGCGGATCTTTTCCGTTCTCGTCGATGACCAGCCATTCGTCCGGCCCGAGCCACAAGGCCGTGCGTCCGGCCTTTACCGCCGAGGTCTTCGGCCTTTGCGGCAGGACGACACCGAGCGCTTTCGAAAGTGCCGCAATCGAGGCTTCCGGCGCGCGCAGCGATATGCGCTCGGCCGGCGGCAGCACGGCAAGTGTAACGCCGGCGGCGGAAAGCGACTGGCCGGCGAGAGCCGGACGGCGTTCGACTGAGGGTCCGGCGGCGCCGGTTTTCACGGCGGCCTTAGCCATTGAGGCGCTCCCCCTTCTCGTCGAAGAACACCATGCCGGTGACCTCCACCTCGATCACCCCGTTCGGCATCGGCACATAGAGCGTCTCGCCCGTGCGATCGCGGCCGCCGGCGACCAGCCCCAGCGCGATCGAGCGGCCGCAATTTTGCGACCAATAGCTCGACGTGACATGGCCAATCATCTTCATCGGGATTGCCTGCTTCGGGTTCGCGACGATCTGTGCGCCCTCCTCCAGCACCACCTTGGGATCCCTGGTCTTCAGGCCGACAAGCTGCTTGCGGCCCTTGGCGACCAGATCCGGCCGCGCCATGCCGCGAATGCCGACGAAGTCGGTCTTCTTCTTGCCGACCGCCCAGTCGAGCCCGGCGTCGTTCGGCGTCACCGTGCCGTCGGTATCCTGGCCGACGATGATGTAGCCCTTTTCGGCGCGCAGCACATGCATAGACTCTGTGCCATAGGCACAGGCGCCATGCTTCTGGCCCTCGGCCCACAACGCTTCCCAGACCGCTTCGCCGTAGTCGGCCGGCACGTTGACCTCGAAGCCGCGCTCACCGCTGAACGACATGCGAAACAGCCTGGTCGGCACGCCGCAAATCCGGCCTTCGCGCACCGACATATGCGGCAGCGCCTCATCCGACATGTCGATGCCCTCGACCAGCGGCGCAATGATGTCGCGAGACTTCGGTCCCTGCACGGCAATTACCGCCCATTGCTCGGTAATCGAGGTCAGCCAGACATTGAGATGCGGGAACTCGGTCTGGAGATAGTCTTCCATATGGTTCATGACCCGCGGCGCGCCGCCGGTCGTCGTCGTCACGTGGAAACGGTCGGGTGCAAGCCTGCCGACGACACCGTCGTCATAGATGAAGCCGTCCTCGCGCAGCATGATGCCGTAACGGCAGCGGCCGGGCTCGAGCTTTTCCCATGGATTGGTGTAGAGCAGTTCCATGAATTTGGCCGCATCCGGCCCGACCACCTCGATCTTGCCCAGCGTCGAGGCGTCGAACAGGCCGGCTGTCTTGCGCACCGTGACGCATTCGCGGTCGACGGCGGCATGTATGTCCTCGCCCGGCTTCGGGAAATACCAGGCGCGCTTCCACTGACCGACATCCTCGAATACAGCGCCCTGGCGCTCGGCCCAGGGATGGATCGCCGTCTTGCGGGTCGGGTCGAACAGGGGACCCCGTGCGTGCCCGACGATCGAGCCGAATGTCACCGGCGTGTAGGGCGCCCGGAACGTCGTCAGCCCGACCTGCGGGATCGGCTTGCCCAACGTCTCGGCGGCAATCGCCAGGCCGTGCATGTTGGAGGTCTTGCCCTGGTCGGTCGCCATGCCATTGGTAGTGAAGCGCTTGACGTGCTCGATCGAGCGCATGCCCTCATGCACTGCCTGGCGGATGTCCTTGGCGGTGACGTCGTTCTGGAAGTCGACGAACGCCTTCACCGTCGTGTCCGCGCCGGCACCGGGTGCTGCACCCAGCATGCCGCGCGACCAGCTTTCGCCGGCATCGACCTTCGGCTTGGCGCTCTTGGCGGGCTTGCCGCCGACATCTTTGGCCGCCTTGGCGCCGGCGGCGTAAGCTTCGTCGATGGTCGCCGACAGCCCGTCGGTGCCGTTGCAGGCGCCGACCGAGACGCAGTCCTGCGCATAAATTCCGGGCACAAAGCGCTTGGTCTCGTCGTTGAAGGCGACCTTGCCGCGTGATTGCGAGAACAGATGCACCGATGGCGTCCAGCCCGCCGACATCAGGATCGCGTCGACCGGAATGGTGCGCTCGCCGCCGCCGTTCTTCGGCTGCACGGTCATCGACGACACCCGCAATTTGCCGCCGGCGCGGATCACCGCGCGACCGAAATTGACCTCGATGCCGAGCGCCCTCGCCTCGTCGATCACCGGCCCGGTCGGGTTGTCGCGCAGATCGACGATCGCCGCCACGTTGATGCCGGCCTTCTTCAGATCGATCGCCGCCGCGTAGGCGGAATCGTTCGCCGTATAGACGCCGACATTCCTGCCGACGGCGACGCCGTAATGGTTGAGATAGGTGCGCGCCGCCGACGCCAGCATGATGCCGGGGCGGTCGTTTTCGGCAAACACCATGTGCCGCTCGATGGCGCCGGTCGCCAGCACCACGCGTTTGGCACGAACCTGCCACAGCCGCTCGCGCGGCAGGTCGCGTCCGGGGTTCTGCAGATGGTCGCTGACGCGCTCGACCAGCCCGACGAAATTCTGCGCGTAATAGCCGAACGCCGTGGTGCGCGGCAGCACGCGCATATTGTCCATCGACTTCAACTTGGCGACGGCGGACTGCGCCCAGGCAAAACCATCCTGGCCATCGATCCTGGCGCCGCTCTCGAAATGAAGGCTGCCGCCGAATTCCGCCTGCTCGTCGGCAAGGATGACACGCGCCCCGGTTTCAGCCGCGGCCAATGCCGCGGCGATACCCGCGGCACCGCCGCCCAGCACCAGCACCTCGCAGTGGGCGAAGCGCGCCGAATAATGGTCGGGGTCCGGCTGGTCGGGAGCGACGCCAAGGCCGGCGGCGGCCCTAATCTTGGGTTCGTAGAGGTTTTTCCATGCAGTCTTCGGCCACATGAAGGTCTTGTAGTAGAAGCCGGCCGAAAGCATCGGCGAGGCGATACTGCTGACGGCGCCGACGTCGAAGGCGAGCGACGGCCAGCGGTTCTGTGACTGTGCGGTCAGCCCGTCATAGAGCTCTTGCACCGTAGCTCGGACGTTCGGCGTCTTGCGTGCCGCGTCGCGTTTGATCTCGACCAGCGCGTTCGGCTCTTCGGCGCCGGCCGACAGAAAGCCGCGCGGCCGGTGGTACTTGAACGACCGGCCGACAAGATGGACGCCATTGGCAAGCAGCGCCGAGGCCAGCGTGTCGCCCTCGATACCGGTATAGGGACGGCCATCGAAGCTGAAGCCAGCTATCTTTGCCTGTTTGAGCCGTCCGGCGCCGGCAATGCGGAATGTCGCGCTCATTTTGCGGCTCCCGGCAGCTTTACGGGCTTCGGCTCGCCGGCCTTGTAGGTCATCAGGAACCTGTCGCTGACGGTGTCGCGCACGGCGTTGAAGAACCGCGCGCAGCCATGCATGTGCCGCCAGCGCTCATAGATGATGCCTTTGGGATTTGAGCGGATGAAGAAGAACTTTTCGAAATCGTCGTCGCTCTCGCCGGCGATGTTAAGGGAACGCGCAATATGCGCCTCGCCGGCGTTGCGGAACTCGAGCTCCGGACGCTCTTCCTCGCAATAGGGGCAGCGGATGAGAAGCATGGTTGGTCCTACAATTCGCCGTGGCCGAGGCGGGCGCCGGCCGGTTGGTCGCAAAGCCTCTGGCCCAAGGTCACGAAGGGCGCGACGAGCCGGATGCGCTCCTCGATGCTTGCCGCAGGGCTGAAGAGGTCGCGGTTGGCCATGTTGCCGATCGTCAGCAGGACCGGATCGACCGTGACGATGACGACGCGCGGTTCGAACGGCTCGTCGTCGTCCAGATCCGCCGGCCGGCCTTCAAGAAACGAGACGACCCTTTGTCCGCCGCTCCAGACGCAGGCCAGAATGCCGTCGTCGACGGAAAACGGCCATTCGGTCTCGTTTTCGGCGCGGCTGATCGGCTGCGTGCGCACCTCGTCCGGCGACGGAAAATGGAACAGGCCTTGCTCGCCGGCGAGCATCAGCGGCATGGCGACGGCCATCTCGGTCATCATCAGTGCGCCACCGCTGCCGCCGCCGCCTCGTCGATGAGGCGGCCGGTGCGGAAGCGCTCGATGGTGAAGGGCGCGTTGATCGGGTGCGGATCGTCCCTGGCGATGGTATGGGCAAAGACATGGCCCGAACCCGGCGTCGCCTTGAAACCGCCCGTGCCCCAACCGCAATTGACATAGAGGCCGGGCACTGGCGTCTTGGCCAGGATCGGCGAACGGTCCGGCGTCACGTCGACGATGCCGCCCCATGAGCGCAGCATCTTCATACGGGTGAAGATCGGGAACATCTCGCAGATCGCATCGAGCGTATGTTGCAAAATGTGCAGCCCGCCGGTCTGCGAATAGGAGACATACTGGTCGGTGCCGGCGCCGATGACCAGTTCGCCCTTGTCGGACTGCGAGATATAGGCATGCACCGTGTTCGACATGACTACGCAGGGCACCACCGGCTTGACCGGCTCCGACACCAGCGCCTGCAGCGGATAGCTTTCCAGCGGCATACGCACGCCGGCCATGTTCATGATCACCGAGGAGTGGCCGGCGGCGACCACGCCGATCTTCCTGGCGCCGATGAAGCCGCGCGTCGTCTCGACGCCCGTGACCGCGCCGTTCGGCGCCCGTTTGACGCCGGTGACCTCGCAATTCTGGATGATGTGGACGCCGCGCGCCGAGGCGCCGCGCGCATAGCCCCAGGCGACCGCATCGTGACGCGCCGTGCCGCCGCGGCGCTGCAGGGAGGCGCCCATCACCGGATAGCGCGCATTGCGCGAAATGTTGAGCGGCGGGCAGAATTCCTTGGCCTGCTCCGGCGTCAGCCATTCGTTGTCGATGCCGTTCAGCCGGTTGGCATGGACGTGGCGCTGCAGCACCTGGATGTCGTGGATGTTATGGGCCAGCATCATGACGCCGCGCGGCGAATACATGACGTTGTAGTTGAGCTCCTGGCTGAGCCCGTCCCACAGCTTCAGCGCGTGATCGTAGATTCCGGCGCTCTCGTCGTAGAGATAGTTCGAGCGGATAATGGTGGTGTTGCGGCCGGTATTGCCGCCGCCGAGCCAGCCTTTTTCCAATACCGCGACGTTGGTGATGCCGTGCACGGTGGCGAGATAATAGGCGGTGGCCAGGCCGTGGCCGCCGGCGCCGACGATGATGACGTCGTACTCCTTCTTCGGCTCCGGCGAGGACCACTGTTCCTCCCAACCCTTGTGGCCGCGCATGGCCTCGCGGGCGATGGCGAATACCGAGTATTTCTTCAACGTCGCAGGCCTCGCAAATGACGGCCGGGCAGATCAGCCAACCCCGGCGCGCGAGCTTGTATCACTAGCGAAACGGCGCTGCCAGCCTTGCACTGTTTGCGACGGCGCTTGCCGTTTTGCGCCGTGATGAAAAAGAGGCATGCGACGTGATGGAGCGATCAAACCACATCTGAAGCACCTTGCACGTATCGGGTGGCTCCGACCAACCCCATTTGCGACCAAGCATCCAATTGCCGGCAAAATGCCGGCGCGAAAAAAGGATGCAAAAAAAAATGCTCGCACTTGCCAACAAGATCGCCATCGTCACTGGCGCCAGTTCCGGCATAGGCCGCGCCACGGCCAAGCTGTTTGCGGAGGAAGGCGCCAAGGTGGTCGTCGCTGCCCGCCGCAAGGCGGAGCTTGACGCGCTCGTTGCCGAAATCGAAGACGCCGACGGCACCGCCATCGCCCTTGCCGGCGATGTCCGCGACGAAGCCTACGCGAAGGCCCTGGTCGACCTGGCGGTCGAGAAATTCGGCGGGCTGGACATCGCCTTCAACAATGCCGGTTCGGTCGGCAAGACCGGGCCGGTTTCGGAGCTGTCGCTGGAGGGCTGGCGCGAGACGCTCGACACCAACCTGACCAGCGCCTTTCTCGGCGCAAAATATCAGGTGCCGGCGATGGTCGACCGCGGCGGCGGATCGCTGATCTTCACCTCCACCTTTGTCGGCCACACGGTCGGCATGCCCGGCATGACCAGCTATGCCGCGAGCAAGGCCGGACTGATCGGATTGACGCAGGTGCTGGCCGCCGAATATGGCGCTAGGGGCGTGCGGGTCAACGCGCTGCTGCCGGGCGGCACCGACACGCCCTCGGCAACGTTCAAGACACCTGAATCGCGAGCCTTCGTCGAAAACCTGCATGCCTTGAAGCGCGTCGCCGAGCCTGACGAGATCGCCCGCTCGGCGCTCTATCTGGCTTCCGATGCATCGAGCTTCACCACCGGCACGGCGTTGTTCGCCGACGGCGGCGTCTCGATCACCCGCACGTGAAGCGTTTCGCGGTCGGCCTAGGCCCGCAAGCCGCAATGCCTGAAAACCGGTCTTGCTTTTCCCGGCGATTTGACGATTCCGTCTTCTCCTCGAAAACGGGTTGGAAACATGCTGCTGATCAGGACCTATATCGCTGCAAGCGCAATCGAAGGCGTCGGTGTGTTCGCCGCCGAGCCGATCCGGAAAGGGGCGCAGATCTGGCGGCTCGATCCGGACTTCGACCGGCTGATCCCGGTGGAAAGATACGAGACGGCGCCGCCGCACCTCAAGGAATTGCTCGACAGATATGCCTATCCCAGTCCGGACCGGCCGGGCTTCATGGTCTATGAGGTCGACAATGGCCGTTTCATGAACCACGCCGACAAGCCGAACACCGACTTTTCGCAATATGGCGGGGCCACTGCGACCCGCGACATCGCCGCCGGCGAGGAGATAACCTGCGACTACGGCGAGTTCTTCGAAGGTTTCGAGCAGCTCCACCTGGCCACGGTGTAGCGACGCCTATCTGGCCCACGGCGAATTTTGTTCTTGCTTTGTGCCGGCAGCTATGCTACTAATCTCAATATGGTGCTGATTCACACCAACGACCCGCCGCTGAGGCGGGTTTTTTCGTTTCGAGGTCGGCACCGCCTCTCAATCGGCAGTGGACAGAGCGCCTTGATTCTGCTATCAGCCGCCCCAATTCGTGGTGTAACGCGCCGCGGAGGCTTGTGGCTATGGCCGCTTGCCTATTGATTTCAAACCCGAAAGACAGGATTGCCCGTGCAGGTACTCGTCCGCGACAACAATGTTGATCAGGCGCTTCGCGCGCTCAAGAAAAAGATGCAGCGCGAAGGCATCTTCCGCGAAATGAAGATGCGCGGACATTACGAGAAGCCCTCCGAGAAGCGCGCCCGTGAAAAGGCGGAAGCCGTGCGCCGTGCCCGCAAGCTGGCCCGCAAGCGTGCCCAGCGCGAAGGCCTGCTGCCGATGACGCCGCGTCCGGTCGCGGCCGGTGCTGCCGGTGCCGGTGCCCCGCGTCCGCCGCGGTTCTGACGCCAATTTTTCGTCCTTTTCCAAGGATATCCAGGGTGGCGCGATGCGGAATCGCCGCCACCTTTTTGTTGTGATGTAGACCCGGTTCGAAAGGACCGGTTGGGAGAGATGCCGGTTCGGAGGGGGAACGGACCAGACGGCGCAGTAAGGACAGGGCAGACATGGACGCAATTACCGTAGAGCGCAGAACCGCGTGGCGCGGCCTCGCCCTGACGGCAGCCCTGCTTTCCGGGATGGCGCTTGCCAGCTGCCAGAGCGTTCCGACCGGCGAGTTCAACAACATCGACAAGGCGCAAGCCTCGAGCGAGAACATCTCCTCGCTGTCGGCGGTGATCCAGCGCAACCCCCAGGATCCGGAAGCCTACAATGTGCGCGGCTCGGCCTATGGCCGCGGCGGCCAGTACCAGGCGGCGCTGAAGGACTTCAACACCGCCATCCAGCTCAATCCGAATTTTTACCAGGCCTATTCGAACCGCGCGCTCATCCAGCGCTTCCTCGGCGACCAGGCGAGCGCGCTTGCCGACTACAACCGCTCGATCCAGATCAATCCCAACTATGACGCCGCCTATATCGGCCGCGGCAATCTCTACCGCAGGGCGGGCCGGGTGCAGGAAGCCTTCAACGATTTCCAGAAGGCCATCCAGCTCGACACGACCGACGCGCGCGCCTATCACAATCGCGGCCTGATCTACCAGAGCCAGGGCCAGCACGCCTTTGCCATCGAGGATTTCTCGACCGCCATTTCGCTGGCGCCGGACGCCTCCGAGCCCTACAATGGACGCGGCCTCTCCTACCTGGCCATGAACGACGAGGACAATGCCTTCGCCGACTTCAATATGGCCATCAAGCTCGACGGTAAGAACGCCGAGGCGTGGTCCAACCAGGCGCTGATCTACGAGCGGCGCGGCGACAAGGTCAGGGCCGCGAAATCATACCGCGAGGCCGTGCACCTCAATCCGACCTACCAGCCGGCCAAGGACGGCCTGGCCCGCACCAGCACCGGCTGAGCGGCCGGTTAATCGGGCGGCCCTTTCCGCGCCCCGACAACCCTGCGTTTACCCTTGCCTTGCTGGCGCCAAGTTGTCGGCGGAACGCTCGGCGTGCTCAGCCGTTTGTACAAGGCAATTTCGAAAGGACCCTGCCATGATCAAGAAACTCGCTTGTGCCGCCGCTTTCGCGACGACCGTCGTTGCCGCTCCCGCCAGCGCCAGCAAGCTCCAGCTCGGCGTGCTCGACTGCACCATCGACGGCGGCACGGCCTATCTCGTCACCTCCAACAAGGGTGTTTCCTGTGTCTTTCGTCCACATCGTGGCGGCCCCTCCGAAGTCTATACCGGGGTGATTTCCAAGCTCGGCGTCGATGTCGGCCGGACGCATCAGGGCCAGCTGGTATGGGCGGTTCTGGCGGCGACCCGCAATCACGATGAAGGCGACCTTGCCGGCAGCTACTATGGCGTGAACGCCGAGGCCAGCGTGGTCACCGGTGGCGGCGCCAATCTCCTGGTCGGCGGCCTCGACAGCGCCTTTTCGCTGCAGCCGCTCAGTGTCCAGGCACAGACGGGCGTCAACCTGGCGGTCGCCGTCACCTCGCTGGACCTGATCCATTCGTTCAAATAGCGGCGCGGCATGGCTCCCGAGCGGCGGGGAGCGTAGGTGTCGGCCTGCGAATAGCTGCCGAAGGTTCATAGATTCCGGCAGGCCCACTCCGCAGAGGATGGGCCGCCCTGATGTTCAAAGTTGCGGCGCTCGAAGATCACGGCATGGCAACTGTGTTCATGCCGTTACCGTGACCGAAGATTGCGGCGATCCAATATTGCTTGTCTTCGGTCTGACCAGAATCTCAACGCCTCGTGATCGTCCCCCATCGCGCAATTTGAAATCCGCCACGTCAACGGCGATCAAAACCGCTTGATCTCAACTCCGGTTGAGGTTCTAGAAGTCCTCCCATACTGCGGCATGTACTCATTTGGACGTGAAGAACGCTCCAATACTTTAGACCAGCGTCTGAGAAAGCCTGGGGGACTGGATGACCAAAACAAGCACAAACGGGGTCGATTGGCGCGCGCTGTGGGCGAGCGGCGATCTGGCGCGCTTCTGCTTCATCAGCCTCGGCATTCTGCTGCACGCCACCAACGAAACCATGGTAGCAACGGTCATGCCGGCCATGGTCGGCGAACTTGCCGGCGTGCAACTGGTCGGCTGGTCGCTGGCGATCTACGAGCTCGGCGCCATCGTTGCCGGTGCGGCCGCCGGACGGCTGGTGAGCTATGTCGCGCTGCGTACCAACATGATGGTCGCCGCAATGCTCTATGCCGCCGGCGCGCTGGTCTGCGCCACCGCGCCTTCGATGCCGCTGTTCCTCTGCGGCCGCCTGATCGAAGGGCTCGGTGGCGGCGCGCTGGTGTCGCTGGCCTTCGTCTCGGTCGAGCGGCTGTTTGCCCGCGCGATCTGGCCGCAGCTTTTCGGCGTCATGTCGGCGATCTGGGGTGTCGCCGCTTTCAGCGGGCCGGTGCTCGGCGCGGTCATGACCGAATTCTCGTCCTGGCGCTGGGCCTTCGGCGTCTTCACCCTGGGAGGCACGGCCATGGCGCTGGCAAGCTTCCTCGTGCTCGATACGCCTGAAGCAACGAGGCCGCAGGCGACGGGCGGCTCGGCGCCGCCCTTCCCCTTTGCGGCACTTGGCTGCCTCGCCGGCAGCGTCGTGCTGATTGCCACTGCCGGCGTCGACATCGCCCTGCTGCGCTCGTCGCTGCTGCTCACCCTCGGCCTGATCGGCCTGGCGCTGTTTATCTATATCGACGCACTGAAGCCGCGCTCGCGCCTGTTCCCGTCGCGGCTGTTCTCATGGCGCTCGTCGGTCGGCGCGGGCATGACCATGGTCGCGGCGTTTTCGGTGGCGACCTGCTCGTTCGCGGTCTACGGACCACTGCTTCTGACCAGCCTTCACGGCATTCCGATCCTGACCACCGGCTACATCATCGCCGCCGAATCGATCGCCTGGTCGATCCTGTCGATCCTCGTCGCCAATGCGCCACCGGAGCGCGAGCGGCTGATCATCGTCGGCGGGGCGCTGATGGTCGCCACGGGCGTCGCCGGTTTCGCCTATACGGTGCCGGCCGGCTCGATCCCGCTGATCCTGTTTTGTGCTTTGTTGCAAGGCGGCGGCTTCGGCATAGCCTGGCCGTTCGTCACGCGTGTCATCGTGGTATCGGCCAAGGAAGGCGAGCAGACGATCGCCTCGGCCGCCGTGCCGACCATGCAGCGCATCGGCTATGCGGTGGGTGCGGCATTGACCGGCATCGTAGCCAACGCCAGCGGCTTTTCAGAGGGCCTGAACCGCGAGGCCGCGGCAAACGTCGCTGCCTGGCTGTTCCTGGCGTTTATCCCGCTCGGGATCCTGGGATGCCTTGCCGCCTTGCGGATTTCGGGGGCGCCGCCAGCGAAGCTGCCGATCTCCCCCTTCGCAGGAAAGATTGACCAATGCATGTCGCGCAAAGGTGTGCAGCGGTTTTGCGGTAACGACATGCATCAAAACAAGAACCTAAAGCGCGTCACATGAGGCCGGTCGAACGCGAAGCGCTTTAGACGACGACCGTCTTCAGCCGCTCGGCGATCAGTGCCGCGAGCCGCGTCGCCACCTCATCCTTGCTCATCTCCGGCCATTCCTCGACGCCGGCCTTTGAGACGATCCGCACCTTGTTGCGGTCGCCGCCCATCACGCCCGGAGCACCATCTTCATGCGAGACATCATTGGCGACGATAAGATCGGCCCCCTTTTTTGCAAGCTTGGCCTCGGCATTCCTGACCAGATCCTGCGTCTCCGCAGCGAAACCGACCACCAGCATCGGCCGCTTTTTGTGATGCCCGACACCGGCAAGAATATCGGGATTTTCCACCATCTGCAGCGCCGGCGGCCCCTCGCCCGCCACCTTCTTGATCTTTTCCCCGGCCGAACTTTGAGTGCGCCAGTCGGCGACAGCCGCGACGAACACTGCCGCGTCGGCCGGCAGCAGCTGCTCGACAGCGTCCTTCATCTCGACGGCCGTTTCGACATGCAGCGTGGCGACGCCGGCCGGATCGGCAATGCCAACCGGACCGGAGACGAGACGCACATCGGCGCCGAGCCTGGCCAGCGCCGCCGCAATGGCGTGGCCCTGCTTGCCCGACGACCGGTTGGCGATGTAGCGGACCGGGTCGATCGGCTCATGCGTCGGCCCGGAGGTGACAATGATCTTCCTGCCTGCCAGCGGCTTTGGCCGGCCGTCGAGCAGCGCCTCGATCGCGGCGACGATCTCCAGCGGCTCGGCCATGCGGCCCTCGCCCACCTCGTTGCTCTCGGCCATCTCGCCCTTCGCCGGGCCGACGAATGCGACGCCGTCCTTGCTCAGCGCCGCACGGTTGCGGCGGACCGCCGGATGCGCCCACATTTTCGGGTTCATCGCCGGCGCCATCAAAACTCGCTTGTCGGTGGCGATGAGCACGGTCGAGGCAAGGTCGTTGGCATGGCCATTGGCGAGCTTTGCCATCAGGTCGGCGGTGGCCGGCGCCACGACCACAAGGTCGGCCTCGCGCGACAGCCTGATATGGCCGATATCGTGCTCGTCCTGCCGGTCGAACAGTTCGGTGAAAACATGGTCGGCGGACAGCGCCCCGGCCGACAGCGTGGTGACGAATTCCTGCGCCGCGGCGGTCATCACCACCCGCACTGCCGCACCGCGCTCGCGCAGCCGACGGATCAGGTCGAGCGCCTTGTAGGCAGCAATGCCTCCGCCGATGATGAGCAGGATGCGCTTGCCGGAGAGGGTCATGCCCGAGGCCAGTTCTTGTCCAATGTCATGCCGGCTTCAGCGCCGATTCGATGTCGGTATGGATGAAATCGTCACCCTTGAAAAGTAGCGGCAGGTTTCGGGTCTTGGCCAGGGCATAGGCGAAACAGTCGCCCATGTTGAGGTCAGCACGATGGCGGGATCCGCGACCGTACCGAGAGTAGGCAAGTCGTGCGACCTCGAGCTGAGCCAGATCAAAAGGAACGACCGTCAGTTCGAGGCGGTCGATGAGCACCTGAAGTTCGGCGGGGTTGATGCCACCGCTGGACCGGTTCGCCACACAATGTGCCTCCAGAAGTGTTGCAGTGCTTATCAGTACAGCAGATGAGGTGCCGAAAACATCGACGAATGCAGCCGCATCCGGCTCTGCGCCGATGATTGCGATTAACGCAGACGTATCAACTGCAACGGTCACAGAAGTCCCTCATCCCACATGTGATCAGTAAGCGCTTTGAGGTCAATGGGGTGTTCTGATTTCCGTCCGAGCGCCAAGATCTCTTCACGTGACGCTTTCAGCCGCCACTCCCCGTTCTGGAGCTTGCTCTCGGGGATCGTCACTTTGCGCAAGGCATCCCGCGCTTCCTGCTCCATCGAAACGCCGCGCGCGGCAGCGCGTTCGCGCAGCACCTGCTTCACTTCGTCATCAAGATTACGGATTGTGATAGTGCTCATAGCGTAGCTCCTCGCCGTTACATAAGCGACAAGCGGCGTGATTGCAATGACAGCACTGCTGTCATTGCAATCAGAGCAGCTTCCAGGCGATATACACCAGCGTCAGCGCGATCACCCACAGCGCCAGCCGGCCGGAGCGGGTGTGGCGCGCCTCGGCTTTGCCGATCGCGTCCGCCGTCCCCTCGTCGAAGCGCAGGCCGTTTTCGGCCATCAGGTCGATCTCACGCGACAGCCGCTCGGTACGGGCAGCGAGGTCCGGCGCCTGACGCGCCAGCGCCAGCAGCGCGCTGGCACCGTCGCGCGCATCGGCCAGCAGCGCGCGCGGGCCGAGATTGCGGGCAATCCAGCCGCTGACCACCGGCTCCGACGTCTTCCACATGTTGAAGGCCGGGTCGAGGGTGCGGGCGACGCCTTCGACAACGACCATGGTCTTCTGCAGCAGCACCAGTTCGGATCGCGTCGCCATGTCGAACAGGTCGGTCACCTCGAACAGCAGCGTCAACAGCTTGGCCATCGAGATGGTCTCGGCCGGCTGGCCGTGGATCGGTTCGCCGATCGCCCGGATCGCCTGGGCGAAAGCCGCAACATTGTGCTGGCGCGGCACGTAGCCGGCCTCGAAATGCACTTCGGCGACGCGCTGGTAATCGCGCGTAATGAAGCCGTAGAGGATTTCGGCGAGGAACCGGCGCTCCTTCCTGCCGAGCCGGCCGGCAATGCCGAGATCGACGGCGACGATGGTGCCGTCGGCTTCGATAAACAGGTTGCCCGGGTGCATGTCGGCGTGGAAGAAACCGTCACGCAGCGTATGGCGCAGAAACGACTGAACGAGGTTGGCGGCAATCGCCTTCAGGTCGTGGCCGGCGGCGGCTAGGCCGGCAATGTCGTTCATCTTGATGCCGTCGACCCATTCCATGGTCAGCACGTCACGACCGGTGCGCTCCCAGTCGACCGACGGCACACGGAAGCCGGGATCGTCCTTGGTATTCTCGCCAAGCTCCGAAAAAGCCGCCGCCTCCAGCCTCAGGTCCATTTCGATTTTGGTCGTCTGGGCCAGTGTCTCGGTCACCTCGACCGGCCGCAGCCGGCGCGACGACGGGATGTATTTTTCCTGCAGCCGGGCGGCGAGAAAATAGCTCTCGAGATCGCGAAAGAAGCGGCGGCGCACGCCCGGCCGGATGACCTTCACCGCCACCCGGGTAACGACGCCGTTCTGCAGGATTTCGGCGGTATGGACCTGGGCGATCGAGGCGGCGGCCACGGCCTCGCCAAAACTGACATAGAGCTCGTCGACCCTGCGTCCGAGCGAGGCCTCTATCGCGGCGACAGCCTCGGCCTTCGGAAACGTCTGCATCTTGTCCTGCAGCATGGCAAGATCAAGCGCGATATCGTTTCCGACGACATCCGGCCGTGTCGCCAGGAACTGGCCGAGCTTGACGTAAGACGGGCCGAGCCGCACGACCGCCTTGGCCAGCCTGTCGCCACGCTCATAGGCAAGCGCGTGACGGCGGGTGAACAGCCGGGCCATGCGCCAGCCGAATTTCGGCAAGCCGAAGAGCTCGTCACCGGGCAAAGCCGCGATGACACCCTCGCGGACCAGCACCCAGCCGGCCCGCACGAGCCTGAAACCAGCGCCGATGCTGCTCATGGCTGGCTTTGCCCCGCCGATTTCCTAGACCGGCGAAGAGCACATTGAGTACGAAGGATACGGGCCAGCTTCAAAGCTTCCAGCCCGAGTGGAGCGCGGCGATGCCGCCGGAGTAGTTGCGGAATGAGACGCGCTCGAAGCCCGCGCGCGAAATCATCGTCGCGAAATTCTGCTGATTGGGAAATTTGCGGATCGATTCGACCAGATAGGAATATGGCTCGCCATCGCCGGTCACCATCTTGCCGATCCGCGGGATGGCGTTGAACGACCATGCTTCGTAGACTTTGTCGAGCAGCGGCATCTCGACCTCGGAGAATTCAAGGCAGAGAAAGCGCCCGCCGGGCTTCAGCACGCGATAGGCTTCGGCGAGCGCCACATCGATGCGCGGCACGTTGCGGATGCCGAAAGCGATGGTGTAGGCGTCGAAAGTAGCGTCGGCAAAAGGCAGTTCCTCGGCATTGGCTTCGACGAAATCGGTATTTGCCGACAGGCCCTTTTTCTCGGCCCGGTCGCGGCCGACCGCGAGCATCGAGCCGTTGATGTCGAGAACCGTTGCATGAGCGTGCCTGCCGCTCGCCTCGACGATGCGGAAGGCGACATCGCCGGTGCCGCCGGCAACGTCGAGAACGCTCCAGCCCGGCCGCTTCGGTGGATTGAGCCAGGCGACCAAGGCGTCCTTCCACAACCGATGCAACCCCGCCGACATCAGGTCGTTCATCAGGTCGTAGCGGTTCGCCACCTTGTGGAAAACATCATTGACCAGGGACTGCTTGTCGCCTGGTCCTACCCGCTTGAAACCATAGGAGGTTTCCATGCCGCCCGCAGCAGTGGTTCTTTCAACCGACATCGTTTTGATCCGCCATAAAATCGGCGGGACCATAGCCGATCGATGGTGCGGGCGCTATTGTTTAAGGCGCGGTGTTCGGCCGCGCTTCGAAGCAGGTTCCGGAAAAGTGTCACACGGTTCCGACAGGAACTTGCGTCATAAGAAAAAAAGCCTGACGGGATAATTGAATGCCTTTGAAAGCAGAACTGCACTGCCACATCGAAGGGGCAGCGGCGCCTGAACTCGTCCTCCGCCAGGCTGAGAAATACGGCAAGGATGCCTCGCCCTACATCCAGGACGGCTCCTTCGTGTGGCACGACTTCACCTCTTTCCTCGCCGCCTACGACTTCTCGTCGGACCTGTTCCGCACCGAAGAAGACTATGCGCGGCTGGCCGATCACTACCTGACCAGCCTCGCCCGCGACGGCGCCATCTATTCCGAGGTTTTCACCTCGCCCGACCATGCAAGCAAGGCTGGGCTGTCGCCGAAGGCCTATACCGACGCGCTCGGCGAAGGCATGGCCCGCGCCAAGGCGAAGACCGGCATCGAAGGCCGCATGATCGTCACCGGCGTGCGCAATTTCGGTGTCGAATCGATCGAACGGGCGGCACGTTTCGCCGCCCGGTGTGGGCATCCGCTGGTCACCGGTTTCGGCGTCGCCGGCGACGAGCGGATAGGTGATCTGGAAGATTATGTCAGGGCCTTCGAGATCGCCCGCGAGGCCGGCCTCGGCATCACCGTGCATGCCGGCGAATTGATGGGCTGGGAGAGCGTCGAGGCGGCACTCGACCACATCCGCCCGTCTCGCATCGGCCATGGCGTGCGCGCCATCGAGAACCCCGATCTCGTGCGGCGCATCGCCGACGAAGGCGTCGTGCTCGAATGCTGCCCCGGCTCCAACATCGCGCTGAAAATCTTTGACAGTTTCGCCGACCATCCCTTTCCCGCCTTGAAGGCGGCGGGCTGCAAGGTGACGCTCAACTCAGATGACCCGCCCTATTTCTGGACCTCGCTGAAACGCGAATACGACATCGCCGCCGAGCATTTTGCGATGGACGACAAGGCGCTCACCGCCGTCACCAGGACGGCCATCGAGGCAGCCTTCGTCGACAGGAAGACCAGGGCGGCGCTGCTGGGCAGGCTCGGCGCCAAGGGCAGGTGAATGGTGAATGGCTCACCCGGCGCTTCGGTCCGTCAACTGCGGGCTTTGCCGCGCACCAAGGACTCGCAAACCAGTTCACTATTCACTATTCACCATTCACCATTCACTTGCGCAGTTGGAGAACACCATGAAGGGCGTCACCGTCGTCGACCATCCGCTTGTCCAGCACAAGCTGACCATCATGCGCAAGAAAGAGACTTCGACGGCCGGCTTCCGGCGGCTGCTGCGCGAGATCTCGCTGCTGCTCGGCTACGAGGTCACCCGCAACCTGGAACTGACGACGACGACGATCGAGACGCCGATCGAGACGATGGAGGCGCCGACGCTGGAGGGCAAGAAACTGGTTTTCGCCTCGGTGTTGCGCGCCGGCAACGGCTTGCTCGAAGGCCTGCTCGATCTGGTGCCGGCGGCGCGTGTCGCCCATATCGGCCTCTACCGCGACCATGAGACGCTGGAAGCGGTCGAGTATTTCTTCAAGGCGCCGGGCGACCTCGCCGACCGGCTGGTGATCGTCGTCGACCCGATGCTGGCGACCGCCAATTCGGCGATCGCGGCGATCGACAAGCTGAAAGGCCGCGGTGCCACCAACATCCGCTTCCTCTGCTTGTTGGCGGCACCAGAGGGCCTTGAGCGGTTCACCCACGCGCATCCCGATGTTCCCGTCTTCACCGCTTCCATCGACCGCCAGCTCAACGAGAAGGGCTACATCATGCCCGGCCTTGGCGATGCCGGCGACCGCATGTACGGCACCAAATAGATCCGTTTACCGACTGTTTACGCAAACGGCTGGTTTCCGCATTCGTTAAAGCGGCAAACACCATGTCGGACTAAGGATCGGCAACCACAAAGGCCGGTCCATGCTGCGCAAGCTTCTCATCCTTGGCGTGTTTGCCGGAACGTCGGCATCGCTGCCGATCGTATATCAGTCCAATTCACAGGTAATCGAGCGGCTGTTGAAATCCGCCATCGGGGCCAGGCCGGCCGACACCCAAACCGACCTGAATCTCGCCGCCGTTCGGGACAGGCCGGCGACGCCGCAGCCGCTCGGCCGCAAGGTCGTCGTCACCGCGGACGCGCGCGGGCATTTCATGTCGGTCTTCAAGTTGAACGGCCGACAGATCGACGGCATGATCGATACCGGCGCGACGCTCGTCGCCATCAACAGTTCGACCGCGCGCAGGATCGGCATCTCGCTCAATCCGACGGACTTCAGCCATCAGGTCAACACCGCCAACGGTGCGATCAAGGCCGCCGTGGTGACGATTGATCGGCTGCAGATCGGCAGGATCACCGTCGAGGGCGTCGAGGCCGTCGTGCTCGACGACAGGGCGCTGCACACCAACCTGATCGGCATGAGCTTTCTGCAGCGGCTCGAAAAATACCAGGTCGAAGACGGCACGCTGCTGCTGGTTCAGTAGGCAGTGATCCCGAACCGCAGGTCCACGCCAGCGAAAAGGGGACCGGTCGTCGGACAAGATCATGGTCCAAGAAAGATAGAGCCCATTCGATACCATCGGAATGGGCTCTATCCGCGCGGCAGGATCCGCCGGATGACGGTTTTCTCCGTGGCCGGTCTGGAAGGGCCGATCGTATAGGCCGAAAGCACGACGGCCGCGGCCGCTTCGGCATCCCCGGTATTTCGGGCATGGACTAGAGCACGTCCTGTTTAATCCGGTTCATATCCTGCGGCTTTGAAGTAGTTGGCGCATTCGGCTGGGGTGAAGAGGTCGACGACTGCGCCGACCGCGTCCCA